>NZ_JBUYWD010000017.1:0-43769 GCF_055231015.1 Rhodococcus quanlei
CCCCCCCCCCCCCCCCCGGTGTTCCCTCCGCGGGGGGGGGCCCCCCCCCCCCCCCCCCCCCCCCCCCCCCACGGGTCACAGGCGTAGGTTTCGAGATATGACCAAGCGCGTCGTCATCGTCGGTGGTGGCTTCGGCGGGCTCTATGCGGCACGGCAGCTGCGTGACGTGAACGCCGAGGTGACACTGATAGACCGTGGCACCAGCCACCTGTTTCAACCCCTGCTTTACCAGTGTGCGACAGGACTGTTGTCGCAAGGCGAGATCACCACACCGCTGCGGCATCTTCTGCGCAAAGACCCGAGCCTGCGCGTCGCGTTGGGAGAGGCGCATGCGATCGATCCGGATGCCGGTGAGCTCACCGTCACCCGGCTGGACGGCACGACATTCACCCTTCCATACGACTACCTCGTCGTCGCAGCGGGTATGCGGCAGGCTTATCACGGTCACGACGAATACAGCCAATGGGCGCCCGGCATGAAAACGCTGGACGACGCTCTCGCCATCCGGCGCAAGATCGTCACCGCGTTCGAGATGGCGGAGACCTTGGATACGGCGCAGCAGCGACGCCCGTGGTTGACCTTCGTGGTGTCGGGAGGGGGACCGACCGGGGTGGAGTTGGCGGGGCAGATCCGAGAACTCGCCACCCGAGCGCTGGCAGACGAATTCGACGCGATCGATCCTTCCGAGGCGCGCGTGCTGCTGTTCCACGGCGCAGATCGCGTGCTGCCGTCGTTCCATCGAAAGTTGTCCGCGGCTGCGCAGACCACGCTGGACCGGATCGGTGTGGAGACCCATCTCGGTGTCCACGTCACCGATGTCACCGAGACCGGGGTGGAGGTGACCGAGAAGGCAGAACCGAAGTCCGTGACGCGGTACGAGGCGAAGACGGTGCTCTGGACGGCGGGCGTGGAGGCCGTGCCGTTCGCTGCGGCATTGGCGGATGGGCTCGGTGTCGACCAGGTCGCCGGTGGACGCATTACGGTACGGCCCGACTTGACCATTCCGGGCCATCCGAACGTATGGGTGGTCGGCGATCTGATGGCGCTCGACAAGTTGCCCGGCGTGGCCGAAGTGGCGATGCAGGGAGGGCGGTTCGCGGGCAAGCAGATTCGTGCCGCACTCGGCCACGGACAGGCCCGGACGAAGTTCAAATACCGCAATCTGGGGACCGCTGCCTACATTGCGCGTCGACAGGCCATCGTTCAGGTGGGGCCGATCAATCTGTCCGGTTTCGTCGGCTGGGTGTCGTGGGGAGTCATCCACATCGCGTTTCTGGCAAGTCCGCGAAACCAGATGGGCACACTGTTGAACTGGGCGGCAACCTTTGCAACGGATTCGCGTCGAGAACGTGCCGTCACCTATGGCGACCCGGAAACCGCTCGTCAGCCATACGAGGGCTGACGTCCACGTTCGGTCAGTAGCTCACCACAGCAGTGGGCGCAGCCCCCGACTCTCGAGGACATCGATTGTGCGGTTTCGGAGATCGTGGTCGACTGTGCTTTCCAACGCCAGGGTGTAGCGTCCGTCGAACTCGTCGAGGAAGGCGAAGATTCGGGTGCGCGTTGCCAGCTTGTGCGGGTGAACCGCCCGTGCTGCCACGCCGGTGGCTCGGTGGGGTCCGAGAGTTCGCACCGTTCCGGGTATTCGCCCGATGTTGGAGCACAAGGCGTCTCGCTCGCCAGGTGAACTCGCCAGCTTGTGTGCCAACCGGTCCGGGACGACTTGGAGAAGCTCCTCGGGGAAGCCGGCCGGGCTCGACATCGGCGGCGAGTCGTACGCGGCCCTGCTCGCTTCACGGATGTGTCCGGTGGTGTCCTGGGGGCTCACCGCAACCTCGACCATCGCTATCGCGTTGTCGACACCGTCAGACGCGCGGACGTCCATCGGAACACTCACGACAACGGGCTCGGCGGCATCCATCCGCGCCAGTTCGGCCACGACGGACAGGAACAGACTGTTCGGTGTCCCGCCTTCACGGGCGGCGCACACAGTCCAGTCGTCCACACCGATTTCGGCGATCACCCGTGTGCATGACCGGATCGGTGGCGGTGACCTGTGCTGCGCACTCGCCAACTCGCTCCGTCGTGACGGATGCCGAATCAATCCCGCCACCGCCACAGCAGTTCGCCACCCGACGCGAGCGATGAGCGCCAGCGCATCGTGTACGTCCGAGGGGCCTCGATCACGTGGCGGGGTGAACGTCCTCCCCGTCATGGCATCCTCGATCGCCGACACCAGTCCACGGGCATCCGCAACCACATGCGAGCACACCACCGACACGACCGTGTCCCCGCCGTCGAGATGTGCGACGGATATTCGCCACCCGGGCCCGGCCTCCGGATTCACGTCGAGGCCTGCCTGTTCGTCGGCCCAATTCAGCAGGTTCGACGCCGCAATGATGCCGTGGTGGATCGGATACGCCGAAGCGTCGACGACGAAGCGTGGACGCGCCAACGGGACCCGGGAACGAACCACGCGTCGACCGAGCCGTCCGTGAGCGAGAGCCTGGCGCACCTCCTCGAGGAGTGTCGGCTCCACAGTGCCCGTGCACCGCCACAGCCCCTGCATCACGACAGGGTTGCCCCACCCCAGGTGGGTGCGGAGAAACATCTCGTCGACGACGCTCAGACGGGTGGACACGTGGCGCAGTGTACGGCGGAATCGTGGTCAGGCCGCTCTCGGCAAATCGGCGCATACTGGAAAAGTGAGCCGATGCAGCTAGCCCTGGAGCAAGTCGTGGTCAGTGTCGAACAGTGGAAGATGTGGGGTTCTGTCGTCGAGATCGACGTGACGGAGGGTGCAGCCCTGTCCACCGCTTCTGCCTTGATCGCGTCCTTCATCGACGATGTGGAGGCCGTGTGCGATCTGCAACGGGGAGATGCCGAGATCCACGAGGTCAACCTCTCCCAGGGCGCTCCGGTGAAGGTGAGTCGGCGTATGTCGTCGTTGCTGCGGTCTGCGTTGTGGGCGGCGCGAATGACGGACGGCGTTGTCGGCCCGTTGGCGCTCGCCACCTTCGACGAGGAATCGATGCCTCCCGTTCACCCTGCGCCGACCTACCTGGATGTGCAGATCGACGACGACACCGTGTTCGCACCGTGGGGTGCATCGTTCGATATCGCGGACATCGCGAAAGCAGACACGGTCGGTCGGGCCGCCGAACTGATTGCCGCCGAACTCGAATGCGGGGTGGCGGTGCGGATCGGTGAGGTGGTGGCCACAGCCGGCCACTGCCCTGCAGGAGGTTGGCAGATCGACGTCCCCTCGGACGGGGTGGTCGAGGTGGTCAACGGAACGGCGATGGCGACGGTGTTCCGCGAAGGTGTAGTCGACGATCCGATGGCGCCGGAAACCGAGTGGGAACAGGTGACCGTCGTCGCCGCCGATCCCTTGTGGGCGTACGCGGCCGCGTCGGCGGCGATGTCACGTCGAATAGGTGCGATTCGGTGGATCGATCAGCACGGTTTGCAGGCCAGACTGGTGGACCGTGCGGGACGCGTGATCACGACCGACGATTGGGCCGATGCGGCTTCGCCGCCCGTGCGCGACTGACGAGTCCCCAGACTCGTCAACCACTCACAGGGCCGGAGGCCCTTCCACGACCCTTGCGGTACCAGTCGATCAATGCGGTGGTCGACGAGTCGCCCGACGGTGCGGGGGCGGCGTCGGCGGTGAGGACTGGCTGCAACTCGTTGGCCTGGGTTTTTCCGAGCTCGACACCCCACTGGTCGAACGAGTCGATGCCCCACACGACGCCTTCGACGAATACCTGATGCTCGTACAGTGCGATGAGCTGCCCGAGGACCGACGGAGTCAGCTTGGGGGCGAGGATCGTGGTGGACGGCCGGTTTCCGGGCATCACCTTGTGCGGAACCAGTACGGGATCGGTGCCCTCCGCGGCGATCTCCTCTGCAGTCTTGCCGAATGCCAGCACCTTCGTCTGCGCGAAGAAGTTGCTCATCAGCAGATCGTGCATGCTGCCCGTGCCGTCCATCGTGGGCAGGTCGTCGGTGGGCGAGGTGAACCCGATGAAGTCGGCGGGTACGAGGCGAGTGCCCTGGTGCAGCAACTGGTAGAAAGCGTGCTGTCCGTTGGTTCCAGGCTCTCCCCAGAAGATCTCACCGGTCGACGTCGACACCGGGGTGCCGTCGGCGCGGACCGACTTGCCGTTCGACTCCATCGTGAGTTGCTGGAGGTACGCGGCGAACCGTACGAGGTCGTTGGAATAGGGGAGGACGGCACGTGACTCGGCCCCGAAGAAGTTGGAGTACCAGAGTCCGAGGAGCCCGAGCAGGACCGGCGCGTTCTCCTCGAGGGGCGCCGTCCGGAAGTGCTCGTCCACCTCGTGGAAGCCGGAAAGGAACTCGGCAAACCGCTCTCTGCCGATCGCGGCCATGACGCACAGACCGATCGCGGAATCGACCGAGTAGCGGCCTCCCACCCAGTCCCAGAACCCGAACATGTTGGCGGTGTCGATACCGAACTCGGCAACTCGTTCCGCGTGCGTGGACACGGCGACGAAATGCTTCGCCACCGCATCGTTTCCGAGGTTCAACGACTCGAGCAGCCAGCGTTTCGCCGCAGTCGCGTTGGTCAGCGTCTCGAGGGTGGAGAAGGTTTTCGACGCGACCACGAACAGGGTGGTGGCGGGGTCGAGTCCGTGAAGACTGCGCACCAGATCGGATGGGTCGATGTTCGAGATGAACCGGACCGTGATGCCCGCATCGGCGTAGTGGCGCAGCGCGCGGTAGACCATCACCGGTCCGAGGTCGGATCCACCGATGCCGATATTGACCACCGTCTCGATCTTCTTGCCGGTGGCTCCGCGCCACCGACCCGACCGCACCCGGTCCGTGAAGTCACCCATCCGGTCGAGAACTTCGTGGACGTCCGACACCACGCTCTCGCCGTCGACGGTGAGGTCGGCGTTTTTCGGCAGACGTAAGGCGGTGTGCAGTACCGCGCGATCCTCGGAGGTGTTGATGTGCCCGCCCGCGAGCATCGTGTCCCGACGTTCCTCGACGCCGGCAGCGCGCGCCAACTCGACGAGAAGTGCCAGCGCCGTGCGATCGACCCGATGCTTGCTGTAATCGATGTACAAGTCTCCTGCGGTCACCTGCAGTTCGCGACCACGCTCGGGATCGTCGGCGAAGAAGTCTCGCAAGTGCACAGATTCGATACCGGCGTGATGGGCTTCGAGTTTTTGCCAGGCGTCGGTTCGAGTCATGTCTGTGCTCACGGTAGTCGACCTTAGTGTCTGGCGACCGGCGTCGCTGAAGTCTGCCTCGTTCGGCTGTTCGCGGCAGGGTCGGTCGCGCATGATGGATGCATGGACGCACTCGAACTCATTCGGTCGGTTCCCACGAAGTTGTCTCTGGGCGGTGACGAAGTGGACGCGGAGGGCGGGGCCACCTTCGACGTATACGACCCGGCCACCGGCAAGGTGCTCACCGCGGTGTCCGACGCGAGTCCCGCCGATGCGCGCCGGGCACTCGATGCGGCATGCGGTGTTCGAGCGGAGTGGGCGCACACGCCCGCTCGTGAACGAGGCGAGATTCTGCGCACCGTCTACGACAAGCTCGTCGAGCACGCAGAGGACCTGGCCCTGCTGATGACCCTGGAGATGGGCAAGGCGCTGCCGGACAGTCGTGCCGAGATCACATACGGCGCCGAGTTCTTCCGATGGTTCGCGGAGGAAGCAGTCCGGATCGCGGGCCGATACACCCACGCCCCTGCCGGGAACGGCCGCATCCTCGTCGGGAAGGAGCCGGTCGGGCCGTGCCTCGCGATCACGCCGTGGAACTTCCCGCTGGCGATGGGTACTCGCAAACTGGGGCCCGCACTGGCTGCCGGCTGCACGATGATCGTCAAGCCGGCCGCCGAGACACCTCTCACCATGCTGTACCTGGCCAGGCTCCTGGGGGAGGCGGGCGTTCCACGGGGAGTCGTGTCCGTGCTCCCGACGTCGAGGGCGGGCGAGATCACCGACGTGTTGCTCGAAGACAGCCGTCTGCGCAAGGTCACCTTCACCGGATCGACCGGTGTCGGACGCATGCTCGTCGAGAAGTCCGCGAAAGGGCTGCTGCGTACATCGATGGAACTCGGCGGCAACGCTCCGTTCGTCGTGTTCGCCGACGCCGACGTGGACGCGGCGGTCGAGGGGGCGGTCCTCGCGAAGCTACGCAACGGCGGTGAGGCGTGTACAGCTGCCAACCGATTCCACGTAGCCGACGCGGTGCGTGAGGAGTTCACCACCAAGCTCACGGAGAAGATGGCGGCGTTCGTGGTCGGCCCGGGCTCCGACCCGAAAACGACGCTGGGCCCGTTGGTGAACGAGAAGCAGCTCCGAACAGTGTCCGAACTCGTCGAGGACGCCGTCGCTGCCGGGGCGAAGGTGCGACTCGGCGGCAGGAAGACGGATGGGCCCGGTTGCTTCTACCCGGCCACCGTGCTCACCGACGTGCCAGCACATGCACGGATTCTGAAGGAGGAAGTCTTCGGTCCGGTAGCGGCGATCACTGGTTTCGCAACCGAGGAGGAGGGGATTGCCGCCGCGAACGACACCGAGTTCGGGCTGGCTGCCTACATTTACACGCGGGGCCTGGACCGTGCGCTGCGGGTGGCTGAATCCCTCGAGACCGGGATGGTCGGTGTGAACCGGGGAGTCATCTCTGATCCGGCGGCACCCTTCGGCGGCATCAAGTGGTCCGGCTTCGGTAGGGAAGGCGGCTCCGAGGGGATCGAGGAATACCTCGAAACGAAGTACATAGCCCTCGAGAGGTGACAGCGTCGAGCGTCGATGACCGAGAGTTTAGTGACCGAGAGTTCAGTGACCGAGACGTCCGCGTCCGAGACGCAGCAGGAGCATGGCGAGCGTGTGGCCTTCCTGGCCGAGCTCGTTGTAGCGTTCGAGGACCTTCATTTCGCGGCTGTGGACCAGTCGGGGGCCACCCGAAGCCATTCGGGTGCGGCCGACGAGCTGAGAAACTTCGGCACGGCGCTTGACGGCTGCGAGGATCTCCGCGTCGAGGCGGTCGATCTCCTGGCGCAGCGCGTCGATCTCCGCCTCCGTCGTCGGGACAGGGGTTTCCGACGACGGATTCGTGACGGTCTGAATGCTCATTGTTCGTCTCCTCTTCTCAGAACTTGGATCGTTGTTTCGGCTCGGGTCGTTACCGATCCAGGCTCACTGACGAAAGACCCCCGGGGCCCGGGTGGGACCACGAGGCTCGCGAGCTGCTCAGTTGCCGCTGTCGACCACCGAATACCCGTCGACGCGCTGCTCTGAACATACGTACCAGTTTGCCACGTCGGTCACTCGGCGGCCAAGTGGCGCTGAGCGGGTGCGCAGCTGTCGGTGGGCGGCGGTAGCGTAGAAGCGCGATGACTACCTCTTCCAGCCTCTCGGCCGCGCCCAGCTCCCCGGTCTCTTCCAACGCCACGGTCTCTTCCAACGCCACGGCACACCATGCATCTCCGTCGGACACTCTACTGAACGGGTTGAATCCGCAGCAGCGTGAGGCAGTGCTGCATGCCGGCTCGCCCCTGCTGATCGTGGCGGGCGCAGGTTCGGGCAAGACGGCGGTCCTCACCCGACGCATCGCGTATCTGCTGGCCGAACGTGACGTGCGTCCCGGCCAGATCTTGGCCATCACGTTCACCAACAAGGCCGCAGCGGAGATGCGTGAACGCGTGGCCCAGCTCGTCGGACCCCGGGCGCACACCATGTGGGTGTCCACGTTCCACTCGAGTTGTGTTCGAATCTTGCGGGCTCAGGCTGCGTTGCTGCCCGGCCTGGGCTCCAACTTCTCGATCTACGATGCAGACGATTCGCGTCGACTCCTGACGATGATCTCCAAGGATCTCGGTATCGACTCCAAGAAGCACTCGCCGCGCCTTCTGGCCACCCATATCTCCAACCTGAAGAACGAGTTGATCGATCCGGAGCAGGCCGCGGCCGACGCGGAGAAGGAGCCGTCGGAACTCCCGAAACTCGTCGCCAGGGTGTTCGGGCACTACCAGCAGCGTTTGCGCGCGGCCAATGCCCTCGACTTCGACGACCTGATCGGCGAAACGGTGGGCATGCTGCAGGCGTTCCCGCAGGTCGCCCAGTATTACCGGCGTCGGTTCCGGCACGTGCTGGTCGACGAATACCAGGACACCAACCATGCGCAGTACATGCTGGTCCGCGAACTCGTGGGCTTCGAAACCACGGAGGACGACGGCGGGGCGGCGCCGAGCGAGCTGTGTGTGGTCGGTGACGCAGACCAGTCCATCTACGCATTCCGTGGTGCGACGATCCGTAATATTCAGGAGTTCGAACGGGACTACCCGAATGCGCGCACCATTCTCCTCGAACAGAACTATCGCTCCACACAGAACATCCTTTCCGCCGCCAACTCGGTGATCTCCAGGAACACAGGGCGTCGCGAGAAGAAGCTGTGGACCGACTCGGGTGAAGGTGAACTCATCACCGGCTACGTCGCCGACAACGAGCACGACGAAGCGTCGTTCGTCGCTTCGGAAATCGACAAGCTGGTCGACGCTGGAGAAACCACATTCGCAGATGTGGCGGTGTTCTATCGCACCAACAATTCTTCTCGCGCCATCGAGGAGATCTTCATTCGGCTCGGTGTGCCGTACAAGGTTGTCGGTGGTGTTCGCTTCTACGAGCGCAAGGAAGTGCGAGACGTCGTCGCGTATCTGCGGGCGCTGGCAAACCCGGACGACACCGTGAGTCTGCGGCGCATCCTGAACACTCCACGCCGCGGAATCGGTGATCGCGCCGAGGCCTGTGTGGCGGTGCATGCCGAGCAGCGCGGCGTGAGCTTCGCGCAGGCGTTGCGTGATGCGGTCGACGGCAAGGTCGCCTTGCTGAACACGCGTTCGCAGAAAGCGATTACGGCGTTCATGGACATGATGGACGGTTTACGTGCCCTGCTACCCGACGCAGCGAGTTCGGAGCTCGCAGACGCCACCGAGATCGGGGACCTCGGCGAGGTGATCGAGGCAGTTCTCGAACGCAGCGGCTACCACGCGAATCTGGCTTCGAGCAGCGACCCGCAGGACGGTGCCCGCCTCGACAACCTCAACGAACTGGTCAGCGTGGCGCGCGAGTTCAGCTCGGATGCGCGCAATGCGGCCGGGATCGACTCGCTCGGCGCTACGGACGCCGAAGATGCGGGCTCTGCCGATTCGGACGATGAGGAGCATGACGGCGAACCCGAACCGGGGTCGCTGGCCGCGTTCCTCGAACGAGTGTCGCTCGTTGCCGACGCCGACCAGGCGCCGGACTCGGAAGACGGAGTGGTCACCCTCATGACACTCCACACGGCCAAGGGGCTCGAGTTTCCAGTCGTCTTCGTCACCGGCTGGGAAGACGGTCAATTCCCGCACATGCGGGCGCTGGGGGACCCTGCGGAACTCTCCGAAGAGCGTCGCCTCGCGTACGTCGGAATCACTCGGGCACGGCATCGCTTGTACCTGACACGAGCTGTGATGCGGTCGGCGTGGGGTCAGCCGATCCAGAACCCGGAATCACGTTTTCTGCAGGAAATCCCAACAGATTTGCTGGAGTGGCGGCGCGTGGACCCGGGGCCGGCTCTGGGCGGTGCGATCGGGAGTGGGCGACCACGCGGCGGAGGCGGTTACGGGGCGAGTGGATTCTCGGGCGGTACAGCCGGCAGCGCCACCGGCTTCGGTGCGGCACGGCGCAACAACAACCTGGTGCTGGCAGTGGGAGACCGGGTGAGTCACGACAAGTACGGCCTCGGCACGGTACTCGAGACCAAGGGCGCGGGGCCGACTGCCACGGTCACCATCGACTTCGGCAGCGCAGGAAAGGTGCGGTTGATGCTGATCGGTGGCGTGCCGATGGTGAAGCTCTGACTCAGGCGATCGCCTGCACCATCGCACGCCCGGCTTTTTCGAGCCCCCCGTCGCCGTGCTCGTGCGCCCGGATGAGCGTGGATACGGACTGGTGGATCTGTTCGAGGAGCCACACCTGTTCGTCGTTCTCGTCGAGCGCGAACCCCGGCCCCAGCCCGTCGAAGAAGGCATCTTCGAGATCCGGTCGGCCGACGAACTGCTGATTGCGCAACCGAAACAGTTCACTTGTCCAGTGACGCTGTTCTGCTCGGCCGAAGTCGATGACGGATACGGTGTCGTCGTGGATCAGCCAGTTGCGGGGCTGAAAGTCGCCGTGTGTGAAAGACACCGGAATTGGTGGCGCAGTTGTCGATTCCACTCTCGACCGCAATTCTGTCAGCCACGAATCGGGCAGTAGGTCGGTGGCCTGGTCGAGGTCGAACATGCATTGCCGGCGTAGTCGCTGCGAGTAGTCGCTCGCGCGCTCGCCCGGAACGAGCAACCGCGCGAGGAGTGCACCGGCTTGCCGGTACGTGTCGGGTTCCCACTCGGCTGCCGAACCTTCGACGATCTGGCCGGGCAGATACTGTGTGACGAGTACGAAGTCGGCGGCACACTCGTGCAACAGGGGTGCTGTCTCGGGGATGCGGTGGAGAAAGTGTCGGTGGGCCGCAATCTCGCGAGGAATGTGGTGGCTGCCTGTCGAGGCCTTCACGATGCAGTCCTGGTCCGCAGTGCGTACGTGGAGCACGGTGGTGTCCTGCAGCGGCCAGGAGTAGTCGTCGACTATCTGCCAGGTGCCCAGCCAACCGTCGAGAAGGCGTCGCTGAACGTCGGTGATACCGGAAAACATGGATGAAGCGGGGAATTCAGTCCTGGTTGAAGCCGAGGCTGATTCCGCGAGAGGCGAGCCACGGGACAGGGTCGATTTTCTGACCACCACCGAGGTGAACTTCGAAGTGCAGGTGCGGCCCGGTGGAGAATCCACGATTACCGACCGTGGCGATCTGGTCGCCGGCCATCACGTGCTGACCTTCGGAGACAGTCGACTGGTTGATGTGGCCGTAGACAGTGACAGTGCCGTCGGCGTGGAGAAGGCGGACCCACATCCCGAAGCCGGCTGCCGGGCCACTCTCGATGACCGTTCCGTCGGCCACTGCGACGATGGGAGTGCCGATGGGTGCGGCGACGTCGACACCTGCGTGGAGGGTGCCCCAGCGGCTACCGAAACTCGACGTGAAGTTTCCGATGCAGGGGAGTACGAACAGCGGGCGGCGGGCGGCGGCCTCGCGAGCGGCACGCTCTTCGCTGAAACGCTGCCCCTTGGCGAGGAGGGTGTCGAACTGCGACAGGTCGGCCGGTTGAGCGATGTTGAGGACCTGCGGAGCGTCCGATTGTGTGGCGCCGGCGGTGTTTGCGACCGTGTCGAACTGGGCGGCCTGCGGTTCTGCCGTGGTGGGTGCGGCGTCCGAAGCGAGAGTGATTTCGGCTTGGTCCGAGCTGGTCGATCCGTTGGCTGCAGCCTGACCTGCGGCGACCACGGCGCCTGCGGCGACGGCGAGGACTGCGGCACGGCCCTTGAGGGCGGAGGGCGGCGTGGGAACACGGTGAGCTCCACTGCGGCGAAGGGCAGGAGCTGGGTCGAGCGTCGTCTGGTCGTGCGAGGTGGGTCCGCTATGTGAGACGGCACCGGGGGTGGTGAAGTACGTGCCGGGAGACTCGAAGTAGTCGAAGTCGTACTGGTCTCCGGCGTCGTAGTACCCGTCCGGTTGGTAACTTCCCTGATAGTCCTGCTGGTACGGATCCGTGTCAGTGGCGTAACGGAACATGCCGATCGAACCTTCGGGACTCTCGGCGCCGACGCGATACGGAACCGGCTGCTGCGGGTAGTCGGAAAAGCCGTCGTTCACAGGGGTCGGGTTGTTTTCGAGTTCGCTGGGATCGAACTGGTGGCGATGACGCATCTGCCCCTTCGACCTCCGTTGTGTGACCTGACTGTGACGTGGACCGGTCGAACGGTAACGAAATGGTTGCGATGGGCGCAACCTGTAACGTGTTGGTTTTCGCAGATGTGATGTGCATCACTTGGCGAACAGGGTGAATGGTGGATGCGGAGAATTCCCTGCCGTGTGCGTTCCACTATTTGGGACACATGTGTAGTGAGAGGTGTGTCACGACGGGCGTCGAATCACGTGGAAGCGATAGCGTCGGCTCGTGGAATCAACAACTCGATCCGGAAGCGAGCATCGGGCGGAGCCCGTGCGGATCGCCTCGCGCTCCGTCTCCACAGGTCTCGACGACGATCCCGGTACCGCGGTCGGTGGTGGTGTGGCCGCAGTGCTCGTCGCCTGTGCCGGCGCGGTGGCGGTATCGGTAGCGCCTCTTCTCGACGTCGTGACGTCGACCTCGAACGGTGTCTGGGGATCGGGTAGCTCGCCGGGAGGGGTGTGGGCGGCTGCGTGCGCGATTGCGCCGGTGCTGCTCGCAGTGCTGGCTCTGCTGGCCCGACGAGTGGCCGTATCCGGTGCAGTGCTCGCCGGATCGGGGGTGGTGTCGCTCGGGGCCGCGGTCGTCGACGCACAGTTGTGGACCGACGCAGTCGACGCGAACAGGCTCGAGTTGTTTCGCCCCGAAACCGCTGTCGATCTCGTCGCAGGTCCAGGGGCCTACCTGGTCCTGGGTGGGCACCTCGCCATGGCGCTGGCGGGACTGCTCGGCATATCCACCGTGCACCGTGCGTCCCTGGCCGACGGGTACGGAAGCGCGCACAGTTCCGAACAAGTCGGTCGGCCCACCGGAGCCCGAATCGGATTCGCATTGTCCGCGACGATCGCGATAGCGGCCCTCGGGTTCGGCGGGGCACTGTTCGCGCCGGCGCTGGTATCGAACGATCCGATGATTCTGGTTCCCACGGTCATCGACGCCGACGTGACGGCATCGACCGGCGCGGGCATTCTGGCCGCTGCGGTCCTACTGGTGGTGGCGTCTGCGCTCGCGTCCATCGCGCCGTCGGTCGCCCGTGCCGGGATTGTCGGCGCCGGTATCGCCGCAATGGGGGTGGTCGGCACGCGCTTCGTCTCGGCACTCACCGCAGGAGATCGGATCGATCCGGGTGTCGGTTCCGTCGTGGGGACGGTCGCTGCAGCAATTCTGGTGCTGGCGGGAGGGGCAGTCGTACCGGTCGACCGAGTGCGTGATCGCCGGGTTCTGCACAGCCTCGGAATGGTCGGTGGCGTTGCAACGTCGGATGTCGACGGTGATGCCGCGCCGTCGACCAAGAAGGGGGCCGTCCGCCCGTCCGCGAAGGGTGTTGCGAAGGCTGCGATGCGCGCCGAGGCGGCCGCAGCAGCGCAACGACGAACTCGCTGGCACGTCGTCACCGGAATCGTCGGCGTGGCAGTCGGTGTTCTCGCCGGCTGCGGCGCACTGCTGCCCGTAATCGAACTCGGCGATGCGGCCGACTCCGCGTCGCCGCAGGTGTACGCGACCCGACTCGTCCTCGTGGCCGGAGCTCTGCTCGTCGTTTCGAGCGTGTGGTTGCTTTTCTCGGAGTTCGCCGCGACGGCACGTCCTGTCGTGGGGGTGGTGTGGACGGCGATCCCGTTGGCCGCCGTAGGGGTGACCGCTTCCGTGGTCACGGCCGGAGAGGTCCCCGGTGTCGGTATCGGTGTCGGCGCGCTCCTGACGTGGGTTGCGACGGCAGCGGCAGTCGGGGTGGGGCTCCTCTCGGGGTTCGCCGGATCGGCCGAACGCGAGGAAATCGACGAGTCCGAGGAGCAAGACGCCAACAAGCCGGTCCTGTTCGTCGGCGGTATCGGTGCATTGATCGCTGTCGTCGGTCTCGCGCTGCCCCTTTACACGGGCGTCGACGCGCGCGGAGACGAATATGTCTCGGTGACGCTGGTCGACTACGGCCGCGGACTCGAATGGTGGGGGCCGGCGATGCTCGCGATCGTGACGCTGGTGTCGGTTGGGATCGCGGCCAGATCGCGCCCACCCCGATCCGCGGCGGTACTGGCCGGAACGGTGGCGGTGCTGGCCGTCTACCTGGCGGGTTGGCCTCTCACCGGCGCCCGGGTGGAGCAGGTACAGCTGGGTGCCGGTGTCTACCCAGTGGCGGTGGGCATAGTGTTGATCGGAGCCGCGGCCGTCCTCACAGTCCGGGTCGAATCACGGTGAGGCATGTCCCGACGGCTTCAGTTTCGTGATCTGAGACACATAGCATGAATGCGGACGTAATCGGACCGCGCGAACTAGTTAAAGTCCAAAACCAGGCCCGCTCCTACCCCTCGAGCGGGTGTCAACGCAGACGAGACGGTGAACAGATGGATCTCTTCGAATACCAGGCGAAGGAACTTTTCGCCAAGCACGAGGTGCCTACGTCGGCTGGACGTGTTACCGACACGGTCGCCGGAGCACGTGAGATTGCCGAAGAAATCGGCAAGCCCGTGATGGTCAAGGCTCAGGTCAAGGTTGGTGGCCGCGGCAAGGCCGGCGGCGTGAAGTACTCCAAGGACGCAGACGAGGCGCAGGCGAATGCCGAGTCGATCCTCGGACTCGACATCAAGGGCCACGTCGTCAAGAAGCTTCTGGTCGCAGAGGCGAGCGACATCGCGGAGGAGTACTACATCTCCTTCCTGCTGGACCGCACGAACCGCACCTACCTGGCAATGTGCTCCGTCGAGGGTGGTGTCGAAATCGAGGTCACCGCCGAGGAGAACCCCGACGCGCTCGCGAAGATTCCCGTCGACGCGGTCAAGGGTATTGACGTCGCAGCAGCTCGGGCCATTGCAGAAGCAGGCAAACTCCCCGCCGAGGTTCTCGACGCCGCAGCCGTCACGATTGCGAAGCTGTGGGATGTCTTCATCAACGAAGACGCTCTCCTCGTCGAGGTCAACCCCCTCGTCCGCACCCCGGACGATCAGATCCTCGCGCTCGACGGCAAGGTCACTCTCGATGCCAACGCGGACTTCCGCCAGCCCGGGCACGAGGCATTCGAGGACAAGGACGCAACCGACCCGCTCGAGCTGAAGGCCAAGGAGAACGACCTCAACTACGTCAAGCTCGACGGACAGGTCGGAATCATCGGCAACGGCGCAGGTCTGGTCATGTCGACCCTCGACGTCGTCGCATACGCCGGTGAGAAGCACGGCAACGTCAAACCCGCCAACTTCCTCGACATCGGCGGCGGCGCCTCCGCAGAGGTCATGGCCAACGGTCTCGACGTCATCCTGAACGATGACCAGGTCAAGAGCGTGTTCGTCAACGTGTTCGGTGGTATCACCGCATGTGACGCCGTTGCGAACGGCATCGTCGGCGCGCTGAAGACGCTCGGCGACGAGGCCAACAAGCCGCTGGTCGTCCGTCTGGACGGCAACAACGTCGATGAGGGTCGCCGGATCCTCGCCGAGGCCGCTCACCCGCTGGTCACGGTAGTCGGAACCATGGACGAGGCCGCCGACAAGGCAGCCGAGTTGGCCTTCGCCGCAAAGTAAGGGACACAAGAAAATGGCAATCTTCCTGACCAAGGACTCCAAGGTCATCGTCCAGGGCATCACCGGCGGCGAGGGCACCAAGCACACCGCACTGATGCTGAAGGCCGGCACGCAGATCGTCGGCGGCGTCAACGCCCGCAAGGCCGGCACCACCGTCTCGCACGAAGGCGGAGTCGAACTGCCCGTGTTCGGCACGGTCGCCGAGGCGATGAAAGAAACGTCCGCTGATGTTTCGATCGCGTTCGTTCCGCCCAAGTTCGCCAAGGACGCCATCGTGGAGGCGATCGACGCGGAGATCCCGCTGCTCGTCGTCATCACCGAGGGCATCCCGGTGCAGGACGCCGCGTACGCCTGGGCATACAACGTCGAGAAGGGCAACAAGACCCGGATCATCGGCCCCAACTGCCCGGGCATCATCACGCCCGGCGAGTCGCTCGTCGGCATCACCCCGGCCAACATCGCCGGCAAGGGCCCGATCGGCCTCGTGTCGAAGTCGGGCACGCTGACGTACCAGATGATGTTCGAGCTCCGCGAGTACGGCTTCTCGACCGCCATCGGGATCGGCGGCGACCCGGTCATCGGAACCACCCACATCGACGCCATCGAGGCGTTCGAGAACGATCCCGAGACCAAGGTGATCGTGATGATCGGTGAGATCGGTGGCGACGCCGAGGAGCGTGCCGCCGACTACATCAAGGCGAACGTGACGAAGCCGGTCGTCGGCTACGTCGCAGGCTTCACGGCGCCGGAGGGCAAGACCATGGGCCACGCCGGCGCCATCGTCTCGGGCTCCTCGGGTACCGCGCAGGCCAAGAAGGATGCGCTCGAGGCTGCTGGCGTGAAGGTCGGCAAGACGCCGTCCGAGACCGCCTCGCTCGCTCGCGAAATCCTGCAGAGCCTCTCCATCGAGGCGTAGGCGGCTTCGCCGCCTGTGAGTGGTCAGCGAGTCTCTGGACTCGCTGACCACTCACAGGCCGTCAGGCATCCACCCACACGCTTCCGGCCGGATCGAGGGTTGCGAGCCCCGACGTCGCGGCTGCGACCTGATCAGCCAGCTCCGCCGAATCTCTTGCTGCGAGCGTGAATACGGCCAATCTTTCGTATGACGTGTCCACAACGACGATGCCCCGCCCGCGAAGCTCCGCTTCCACCCGCCCCGCGTCGGCGTGGTCGATCGCCAGAGTGAACAGTTCCAGTCGAGATCGCTTCGTCAACGTCGCCCCATCGACGCACGCTCCCACGGCGCCCGAGTAGGCACGAACCAGCCCTCCCGCTCCGAGTTTGATACCACCGAAATAGCGGGTCACCACCGCTGCGACATTCACGAGATCGCGCCCCGTCAGCATCTGCAGCATGGGCGCACCCGCGGTGCCGCCGGGCTCGCCGTCATCGCTCGAGCGCTCGACTCGGTTCACCTGCTCGTCACCCACCACGTACGCCCAGCAGTGGTGCCGCGCATCCGGGTAGGTGCGCCGCTGCTCGTCGACGAAATCGCGGGCTTCCTGTTCGGTGTGCACTCGGCGCAGGGTCGCGATGAATCGCGAATGCTTGACCATGGTTTCGGCGGATGTTTCCGTTCCCGTCCGTCCCGCGAGCGTGTACTGCATGGGTTCATTGTGGCCGGTGTCGCGGGGGGAGGTGTCGACGCACGCCGAGACCGACAAAAGTACGTAGGCTAGCGTCGATACCAATACTTGCAGGCGCCGACGACCGAAATCTCGACAAGGAGAAGTCATGACGTTCACGCCCGGAGGGCCGAGTTACGGTCCGCCCGCGGAATCTACCTCGGGTGGAAGCTCGAAGGACCTCGGATTCCTGCTTCTCGTCGGTGCCGCAGTCCTCGGTGTCCTCGGCTTACTGTTCGGGTTCGGCACCTTCTACGAGATCAGCGGGGGCAACGGTGCGTTCAGCGTATCCATGACGTTCAACGCATTCGAAGCCAACATCTACGGCCTGGGCCTGGTGTTCTTCGCCGGATTGCTGGCAGGTGTGTCGCTGCTCCCCAAGCAGTCCTATGTCGGCGCTGCGGCGGCTGCGGCTGTCGCGGGTTTTCTGACCACACTGATTCATGCGCTGTCGTCGAATGCCCTCACCGGAGAGGACACCAGCGTTTCGCTGAGGTACGGTGCGATCGCAATCCTGGTGTTCGCGTTCTTCCAGGTGGCTGCCACCGTGGCCGCGCTGCTTCTGGAATCGGGTCTGGTCAAGGCGCCTGCGCCCAAGCCGGCCTCCGCAGCGGGATTCCAGCAAAGTTCGCAACAGCACAACGCACCACCGCAGGGCTTCGCGCCGGGCGCACCCCAGCAACAGGCTTTCGGCCAGACACCCCAACAGGTTCAGCCGCAAAGTCCCCAGGCTCAGAGCCAGGGGTACGTACAGGGGCAGCAGGCCGGTGCATACGGTCAGCCGCAGCAGCAGGGCTATGCACAGCCGCAGGGCTACGGTCAGCAGCAAGCGTACGGGCAGCCGGGTTACGGCCAAGCACAGAGCTACGGTCAACCGGCCTACGGTCAGCAACAGCCCTATGGGCAGCAGGGCTACGGTCAGCAACCGTACGAGCAGCACGGGTACACCTCGCCGGAGACGCCGACGTTCGGCGAGTCCTCACAGACTCCGCCCGCCGAGCCGCAGAAATCGGCCGAATCCGAGCAGTTCGGCAACCCGTACGGAGCGTATCCGGTGTCCGGGGAGCAGTCGCCGTACCAGCAGTCGTATGGGCAGCAGCCGCCGTACCCCAGCTACAGTCCGCCGTCTGCCTCCAGTGACACAACTTCGGGTGGAACAGCACCGGAGACCGCAGCTCAGAGCAGTGCATCGTCGGCTTCCACGGGTTCCGGCGCCGCAGAGCCTGCCGCTCCCACGCAAGCTTTCCAGGCAGGGAGCAGCAGCTACGGCTCGGCGCAGCACGCTGCGCCGACCTTCGGTCGGAACCCGTCCGATCGATCACCGTTCGAGCGACCGTCCGAGTCCGGGGAACAGGCATCGGACACCGATTCCACAAGGCCCGACGACAAATAGACCACCAGTTGGTCACGGTGGCCTCCGACCGTCGATGGTCGGAGGCCACCTGCATGCGATGAGGTCGAGTGCCCTCGGCGGCGCGCCTGAGGGGTCTCGGACCGTCTGGCTGCCATTCTCGAGGGGATGAGTTCTTTGATTGATCGTGCGCAGCGGCAAACTACTGACAGCCGCCTCACGGTGGGCCCCGACAAGATGCGGACGTTGCTGACCGTGGCGTTCCGGCCTGCGGGTGTCACCATCGTTCTGGCGGCTGTGCTCGTCGTGGTCACGCTCATGGCCGCCAACAGTGACCTGACCGGCACGTTCGGTGCGATCGCGTCGATGTGGCTGGTCGTTCACCAGGTTCCGGTGACCGTCGACGGCACGACGCTGGGTGTGCTCCCGATCGTGCCGACCGCGGTCATGATCTGGGCCGCGGCCAAGGGGTGTGCAAGCGCCGTCAATTCGGTGGACGAGCCGTCCGGAAGCGAACGTGCGTGGATGGTCCGGGTGGCCGGCGCTGCACTCGCGGGGCCGTTCCTGATCACGTTGACGAGTCTCGCTGTGGTCGAGGATGCGTCGGTCGTCATCGCGTTGTCGACCCCGAACGTACTGGCGGCTGTGGGGTGGACCCTCGGCATCCATGCCATCGCGGTGGCGATCGGACTCGGTGTCACTCAGTGGTCGAGCCTGCAGAAGTCGGTTCCGGTCTGGATGCTCGATGCGGTTCGTCCGGCCATACGGGTCCTCACGGCGCTGCTGGGGCTCGGCGCTCTCGCGGTGCTGGTGTCGCTGTTGTTCGCCTGGTCGACGGTGGGTGAGTTGATCGGGCGTGGTGAAGGAATCGTCGGTATGGCGGGGTTGACGCTGCTGTCGATTCTGTATCTACCGAACGTCGTCATCGGTGCTGTCGTTGCGCTGGTGGGTGCGACGGCTCGGATCGGTGACGCATCCGTGAGCCTCTTCGGTGGGGTGGCCGGCGCCTTACCTCCGCTACCCGTACTGGCCGTCGTTCCCGACGGATCGGCAGGCGATCTGTGGGTGGCTGTACTTGTGGTGCCGTTGGTTGTCGGGGTCTTCCTCGGCCGTGATTGTGGGCGGAAGGCGGCCGGTCAGGAAGCCCTGCTGACCGTGCTGTGCGCTGCGGCAGTTGCGGGATGCGTCGCGGCGTTCGCGGGTGTGTTTGCCGGCGGCGATCTGGGCACGTTCGGCGCGGTGGACCTCGAGTGGTGGTTGTTCGGACTTTTGACGTTCGCCTGGCTCGCGCTGCCCGGCGCGGTGACGGCAGTCGCTGTGGCGTGGGCGCGGTCGCGTCGTGAATCGAGCGCCGGATCCGGCTCCGACGAAGTGGGGGCTGCGGCGAACACCTCCGCAGCATCCGAGGCCATCGAGTCGGCGGAGGGGGACGTGCCTACGATCGCCCCGGCTCGGGCAGTGCAGTCATCGAGCCGGGTGCTCGAGGCAGAGGTCGTCGAAGACCAGAATCCGGCCATCGGACAGGCGGTGGAGGAGTCGAGCGCCGAAGCAGACGTCGTGGATGCCGAAGTCGACGAAGCAGAAGACGCCGAGGACGAAACCCTGTCGCCCGAGGACAGTGACGACCCTGAGGGTGCCCTACCGGCAAGCCGGTCGACCCCCAACGACTAGGATTCGTGGTGGCCGACGATTTCGGCCGTCGCCTTTTCTCGTTCTCAGGAGTAGTGCGCTGACTGCCTCGCGTGTCCATCTACGGCCGCCGACGCCGGCGCGCATCGTCGTACTCGCTTCCGGTGTAGGAAGCCTTCTGAACTCACTCTTCCAGGCATCGCGAACCGCGGACTATCCGGCGCAGATCGTCGCGGTCGGAGCCGACCGTGAGTGTGGCGCACTGACGATTGCAGCGAACGGCGGAGTCACCTGCTTTTCCGTGTCGGTTCGTGATCATGCCGACCGCTCGGCCTGGGACGCGGCGCTGACCGACGCCGTTGCTGCGCACGAGCCCGATCTTGTCGTGAGCGCCGGGTTCATGAAGATTCTCGGCCCCACATTTCTCGAACGTTTCGGTGGCCGAATCATCAATACTCACCCCGCATTGCTGCCGGCCTTCCCTGGTGCGCATGCCGTCGCCGATGCTCTCGCCTATGGCGCCAAGGTGTCCGGCTCGACCGTGCACCTCGTCGACTCCGGGGTCGACACTGGACCGGTGCTGGCTCAGGAAGCGGTGCCGATCCTCGTCGGCGACGACGAGGCGAGTCTGCACGAGCGAATCAAAGTTGTGGAGCGACGGTTGTTGGCGGAGGTCATCGCCGCCGTCGTCACCCGTGGAGTTGTATCCGATGGACGAAAGGCCGTGATCCCCAGTGAGTGAACGCAAGGCTGTGCGCCGCGCACTTGTCAGCGTCTACGACAAGACCGGGCTGGTCGAGCTGGCCACCGGCCTGCACGAGGCCGGTGTCGAGCTGGTGTCCACCGGTTCGACTGCCGCGAAGATCGCCGACTCAGGCATCCCGGTCACTCCGGTCGAGGACCTGACCGGGTTCCCGGAGTGCCTCGAGGGCCGTGTGAAGACGCTGCACCCTCGGGTTCACGCGGGCGTGCTCGCGGACACACGCAAGCCGGATCATCTCGCGCAGCTCGAGGAACTCGGCATCGAGGCATTTCAATTGGTGATCGTGAACCTGTATCCGTTCACTGAGACCGTCGCGTCCGGCGCGACACCGGACGAGTGCGTCGAGCAGATCGACATCGGTGGACCGTCGATGGTCCGCGCAGCCGCCAAGAACCACCCGTCGGTGGCTGTCGTGGTCGATCCGGCCAAGTACGACGATGTGCTGTCCGCAGTATCCGGCGGAGGTTTCACGTTGGCTGAGCGCACGGCCTTGGCGGCGCAGGCATTCCAGCACACCGCCTCCTACGACGTCGCCGTTGCGAGCTGGATGAACAGCGTTGCCGTCGAGAGGCCACAGGACCAGTCGCCGTTCCCCGACTGGACTGGCGCCACCTGGGACCGCTCGACCGTGCTGCGGTACGGCGAGAACCCGCACCAGGCCGCCGCGCTCTACGTGAACTCGGCCGCACCTGCCGGTCTGGCACAGGCGGAGCAGTTCCACGGCAAGGAAATGTCGTACAACAACTACACCGATGGCGACGCCGCATGGCGTGCTGCTTTCGATTTCGGTGACCCGGCTGTTGCGATCATCAAGCACGCCAACCCGTGCGGTATCGCTGTGGGCGCGGATATCGCCGAGGCCCACCGCAAGGCGCATGCGTGTGACCCCGTCAGCGCGTACGGCGGAGTGATCGCGGCGAACCGTGAGGTCACTGTGGAGATGGCCGAGCAGGTGGCCGAAATCTTCACCGAGGTGATCATTGCGCCGTCGTATGCCGATGGCGCACTGGGAGTGTTGCAGCGCAAGAAGAACATCCGTGTTCTGCAGGCCGAGGCCCCGTCACCCGCCGGCATCGAGCTGCGCCCCGTGTCCGGTGGTGCGCTGCTGCAGCAGCGTGACGTGCTCGACGCCGACGGCGACGATCCGGCCAACTGGACCCTCGTGACCGGCGACGCGGCCGACGAGCAGACGTTGAAGGATCTCGAGTTCGCATGGCGTGCTTGCCGTTCGGTGAAGTCGAACGCCATCCTGCTGGCTGCCGACGGTGCCTCGGTCGGCGTCGGTATGGGCCAGGTCAACCGCGTCGACTCCGCGCACCTCGCTGTGCAGCGTGCCGGTGAGCGCGCCAAGGACTCGGTCGGCGCCTCGGACGCGTTCTTCCCGTTCCCAGACGGTCTGCAGGTGCTGATCGACGGCGGCGTTCGCGCCGTAGTTCAGCCCGGCGGATCGGTGCGCGACAACGAGGTGATCGAGGCGGCCAAGGAAGCCGGCGTCACCCTGTACCTGACGGGTGCCCGCCACTTCGCACACTGAACTCCGTGACGATGCCCGGTTGGATCCCTCCTCGGATCGGTCGGGCCGGGCATCGACCTGTTCCCATATTCTTGTTCGTGCGGAGGGTGCGTTCAGCGCCTCGTCTCATACCGGGTCAGGACCACGCCGCCGGGAAACGTCCGTGTCTCCACCAGGCTCAGGTTCGCCCAGTTGCCCAACGAGGAGAAGAACGGTGTGCCGCTGCCCAGCAAGACCGGATGGGTGACGACCGTGTACTCGTCGATCAGCCCGGCCCGCATCGCCGTCCCGGCGAGCGCTGCGCCACCGACTCTCATCGGACCACCGCGTTCGGCCCGGAGCCGGGAGATTTCCGAGACCGCGTCGCTGGTAACCAGGCGAGTGTTCCAGTCGACCTTGTCGACCGTCGAGGAGAACACCACTTTCGGTGTGTCCCGCCAGTTCCGTGCGAACTCGATCTGCGCGAGGGTGGCGTCCGGTTGCTGGTCGCCGGTCGGCCAGTAGGCGCTCATGGTCTCCCACAGTTTGCGCCCATACAGAAACAGGCTGATCGCCAGCTCCTGGTCGAGCCACCATTGGAAGAGTGCGTCGCTCGGTTCGCTCCAGTCGAGGTCGTCTCCGGGAGCTGTGATGTAGCCGTCGAGAGACACGTTCATGCCGTAGATCAGTTTTCGCATGACGCCAGTCTTCCGTCAGTCGGGCACGGATGCCCAGCGTTCGCCCCACGTCAGGCCGCCCGGTTGGTGCCGATCACCTCACGCCGGTCTCCGGTGATGACGACGCGCGCAGCGCCACGGCTACGGATCTCGTTGATCAGGCCGCCGAGTCCGGCCTCGACGTCCGAATCCGAGCGGGAGAGGTCGAGAGTGACGGCGTAACCCGTGAGGTCGTCGGGCAGGTCCAGGTACGGGGGCGAGGTGGACTGCTGGTTGATACGAAGTTTCATGTCGTGCTCCTGAGGGTGAAAGGTAAAAGAAAGGGCACCCGAGGCGAGTGCCTGGGGTGCCCGAGAACGGATCGAATGAGTCGAGTCATTCTCGGGGTATTCCGCGTGTGAAAATCTGCTTGTCTGCGGTGCAGCAATGCCAGGCTGATACGGAGTGGACGTGCGCGTGAAGCTGCATCATGGCCGTACCTTTCTCTGGTGTATTGCTGGTTGGTCAACGACCGTACAGGAACCCCGCCGGCTTCGCACGCCGAATATTCGGTGGTGAGGCGCGGTTCGTTGTTATGTTCGGCGTGATTCACGAGGTCACAGCTTGCTTTCGATCTTTTCGTGAATCGTGCATCCGATCCCGTGATGAGTGGTTCACTTGTGGTAGATGTGACGCGAGTTGCATCTGTCGTGTGATGTGGAAGGAGAGCGGCGACCTTCCTTCGGTCGTCCAATTTCCGTATGAAACGAACTGCGATCAAGGCCGGTTTCTGCGCTGTGGCGTTGGCGGCGTCGGGCTTCGTTCCCGCGATCGCGAATGCCGAACCGGCGCCCGTCGAGCCCGCCCCTGCAGCTGCACCGACCGGCAACGAGCTGGCCGGAGCGACGGTGTTCCTCGATCCCGGCCATCAAGGTTCGGCGGAAGGACACGATCTGGCGAAGCAGGTCCCCGACGGCCGCGGCGGAACCAAGGACTGTCAGACCACGGGGATGACTTCCCTGGGCGGTGTCCCCGAGCACACCATCAACTGGAATGTGTCGGAGATGGTGGCCAGCAGCCTGCAGAGTCTCGGCGCCACGGTGGTGAAGAGCCGACACGACGACACCGGTTGGGGCGGCTGCATCGACGACCGTGCCCGAGCCGCGAACGAATCGGGTGCAGATCTTGCGGTGAGCATTCACGCCGACTCCACGTCGGCCAGTGCGGACCCGGCCAATCACGGGTTCCACATGATCGTGCCGACCTTGCCTATTCCGGACGCGCAGGCAAACGCCGCTCAAAGCGGACCCGGACGGGCCGCGTCGTATGCGATGCGCGACGCCTACAAGCGCAACGGAATGGTTCCGGCCAATTACGCAGGGGTGGTCGACGGAATCCAGACAAGGAACGATGTTGCCGGCCCGGCGCTCACTCAGGTGCCGTTGGTGTTCGTCGAGATGGGCAACGGCTCCAATCCCGAAGACGCCGCCGTGCTCGAGAGCAAGGACGGTCAGGTCAAGCACGCCATCGCGATCACGACAGGGATCGTCACCCATCTGCTCACCAGCGAGGCGGCGCCCGCCGCCGACTCGGGCGCGCCGACGGCCGCGACCCCGCCCGCGCCGCAGGCTCCAGAGTCGACTCCGGCTGCGCCTTCACCGGAGTCGACGGAACCGGGGACCGTCGAGGGCGGTGAACTGTCGCAGGTGTTGTCGCGAGTCCTGGCGTTGCTGGAGCCGTTGTTCGAGGTCGGCGGCGTAGAAGACCTGCAGGGTCTCGTCAACGAGGAGAACCTCGGCCTCGTCTCCGACCTTGCCAGCGCGCTACTGGGTGCCGCTCTGGGTGCTATGGAGTAGCGCCCAGGATGTGCAGCAGAGGTCAGAGAGATTTCACCCATTGCTCGAACGGTTCGTTGAACTCGTCCGAGTAGGGGAGCGGTGCAATGTAGTCGGCACCGTTCGACGGCTGGTCTCCGACGTCCTTGAGAACGTGATTGGCGTTGTTCATCCGCACCGAGACCAGGCTGGTGTGCGCGAGCGCGGCGTCGAGGCCGTCGACGTCGGCGTCGTTGACCTGAATGTCCTTCGCGGAACAACTGGTGAGAACCGGGAATCCCGCGGGGAGCGACTGTGCGAGTTCACGAGGATCGAGTGCGTCTTCCTCTGCGAGGGCCTTCGCGTTGGCGTTCACGAGGCCGGCGTTCTGCAGCGGTTCCGGGAGGTCGTCGCTGATCGTGCCGTCGGCTCGTAGGGATTCGACCGCTCCGGCCAATGCCAGTCTGAGCTCGTCGGCAACGCCCACGGGAAGCTGGTTGCCCGCCACGACGGCGTCGAGCTGGGCGTGAATCTGGGTGGTCAGCAGATCGAGCAGCCGAATGCTGAGCGGTTCGAGGAGTCCGAGGCCGTGTACGCGAGGCTTGTCGTCTTCGGCGGCCAGGGCCAGAGCAACCAGGGCGCCGTCACTGTGCCCTATGACGATGATCTTCGACGCATCCACCGCATCCTGGGCGCCGAGGAAGTCGAGCCCGGCCGACGCGGCATCGACGAACGTGGTGAAACCGAGATCGGCGATGTCCTCCATCTCGTAGGGTCCCAGCGCCGTCTTCCCGCTGCCGAGCTTGTCGTAGCGCAGACTCGCGAAACCGTTCTCTTCGAGAACGTCGGCAATGTGCCGGAGGGTGCCGATGTCCCCGGCGAGCAGCGCACTGTCACCGTTCCGATCGGTTGGTCCGCTCCCGGCGAGGACGAGTGCTGCCGGGGCGCTGGTTGCCCCTTCGGGGATGCGCAGGCTTCCGTGGAGGGTGACGTCGCCGCTGTCGAAGGTGATCTCGGTGTCAGACATGTCGTCGTGTCTACCAGAGCTCTCAGAGAAGGCTCACAGTCCTCACAAATCCGCGGCCTAGCGTCATTACCAACAGATCGACCGTAGCGGGCAGATGATCCGCTGCATATGGAAAGGCGGCCCCCGATGAGCACATCGACCATTGCTTCTACGGCAACGACACTGCGCCCCGGCGACTACATCAGCGCCGTGTTCGGACTCGACTTCGTGGCAGGCCCGGACGGCTTCGAGTCGGTCGCGCGAATCCACCGCGGCGAGATCGACGAGTGGGTCGACGCGGTCGCCCGGTCGGGTCTGTTCTCCAACCGCGTGGTGGCGGACGCGGCACGCGCATGGGAGGCCGACCCACGACTGCTGCTCGTGGCCTTGCTCGCCGACGCCGACGAGGTGACCCGCAAACGTTTCGATGTTCTGTGGGACTCCCTCGACCTTGTCGACGTGGTCGCATACGCCTGACGTGTCCGCTCGATCGCGGCCCGGGCAGTGACGGACAGGTAATCGCGTGACGTAAGCGGTGATCGCTCGTAGCTTTGAGTGGTGACCTTCACCGCGCAGTCCAATTCCGAACGTCCAACTCCTTCGACCGTCGGCCGGCTACGCGCGTCGGGCCACGTGCATCGCACTGTCAAGGAAGAGCTCCGTGAGAATCTCCTCGCGGCTCTTCGGGACGGGCGTGATCCGTGGCCCGGCATCGTCGGTTTCGGCGGCACCGTAGCACCGCAGCTCGAGCGAGCTCTGATTGCAGGCCACGATGTGGTTCTGCTCGGTGAACGTGGCCAGGGCAAGACCCGCCTCCTGCGCACATTGGAATTGCTGCTCGACGAGTGGACTCCGGTGATCGACGGCTCCGATCTCGGAGAGCATCCGTACGAGCCCATCACTCCGGCATCGATCCGTCGAGCCGAGGAGTTGGGCGATGCGTTGCCGGTCCGCTGGCGGCACCGCAGTGAGCGTTACTCGGAGAAGTTGGCAACCCCGGACACGTCGGTGGCAGATCTGGTCGGCGACGTCGACCCGGTGAAGGTCGCGGAAGGTCGTAGCCTGGGTGATCCGGAGACCATTCACTACGGGCTGGTCCCGCGGGCACATCGCGGCATCGTCGCCATCAACGAGCTTCCGGACCTGGCCGAACGAATCCAGGTGTCGTTGCTCAACGTGATGGAAGAACGCGACATCCAGGTCCGCGGGTACACGCTGCGCCTCCCGTTGGACGTCCTATTGGTGGCGAGCGCGAACCCGGAGGACTACACGAACCGCGGACGTATCATCACTCCGCTCAAGGACCGGTTCGGAGCGGAGATCCGTACGCACTACCCATCCGAGCTGAGCGACGAAATCGCCTTGATCGGGCAGGAAGCAAACCTGACGGCAACCGTTCCGGTGTATCTCGTCGAGATCCTGGCCCGGTTCACGAGGCTGTTGCGCGAATCCACCTCCGTCGACCAACGTGCCGGTGTGTCGGCACGTTTCGCCGTCGCGGGAGCCGAGACGATCAGCGCAGCAGCGGTCCATCGCGCAGCAATTCTCGGTGAGGCCGACCCTGTTGCTCGCCCGGTGGATTTGGACACAGTGGTGGAGGTCCTGCGTGGGAAGGTCGAGTTCGAAGCGGGGGAGGAGGGGCGCGAACTCGAGGTTCTGTCCCACCTGCTGCGCCGCGCGACCGCGGATACGGTGCGGACCCGGCTCGGCGGGATCGATTTGGCGTCCCTCGTCACCGCCGTCGAGGAGGGCGAACCGGTCGTGACGGGAGAGCGGGTCACGGCGAAGGCTCTGTTGAACGAGCTTCCCGAGCTCGCAGTTCTGGACCAGGTGGCTGCACGTCTCGGCGCGGAGTCGGACGGAGAGCGCGCTGCCGCAGCAGAACTCGCCCTCGAAGGCCTGTACTTGGTGCGGCGGATCTCCAAGAGTCCCGATGTCAAAGGTCAGACGGTGTATTCCTGATGTCGCACGGATCGCGTTACGGGCCTTACGAGGGTGGTGACCCGCTGGCCCCGCCCGTGGATCTGCGAGATGCGTTGTCGTCGATCGGTGACGACGTGCTCGGCGGCTCGTCGCCCCGGCAGGCACTGCGCGAGTACTTGCGCCGCGGTAGCGAACGTATGCGCGGTCTGGACAAACTTGCCGCCGAGGCGAACAGACGCCGCCGAGAGCTGTTGAAGCGCAACAACTTGAACGGGACGCTCGACGAGGTTCGAAAACTCCTCGACGAGGCGGTTCTCGAGGAGCGGAAACAACTCGCGCGGGCGTTGGACGACGACGCGCGGTTCGCGGAAATGCGCATCGAAGAGTTGCCGCCGTCCGCGGCGCAGGCAGTCCAAGACCTTGCCGACTACGACTGGCGCAGCAGCGACGCACGGGAAAAGTACGAGCAGGTACGCGATCTACTCGGGCGGGAAATGCTGGACCAGAGGTTCGAGGGTATGAAGCAGGCACTCGAGGGTGCCACCGACGCAGATCGTGCGCGTATCCGTGACATGCTCGAAGACCTCAACGACCTGCTCGACGAGCACGCGCGTGGCGAGGACACGCGTCAGCATTTCGACGAGTTCATGGACGCGTACGGCGAGTTCTTCCCCGAGAACCCGCGCAATGTCGGCGAACTGCTGGACTCGTTGGCTCAGCGCGCCGCAGCGGCCCAGCGGTTGCGCAATTCACTGAGCCCGGAGCAACGCGATGAGCTGGATGCGTTGGCGCAGCAGGCGTTCGGTGATCCGTCGTTGATGGGGCAACTCGATCGGCTGGACGAGCAACTGCAGGCAGCCAGACCGGGCGAGGATTGGCAGGGTGCGCACCGCTTCCGCGGCGACGACGGAATGGGTCTCGGCGAGGGGACCGGAGCGCTGCAGGACATTGCCGAGCTCGAGTCGCTGGCGGAGCAGCTGTCGCAACAGTATGCCGGCGCGCAACTCGACGACATCGATCCGGAGGCGCTGGCACGCCAACTCGGTGACGAGGCGGCGGCAGACGTGCGTACCCTCGCCGATCTCGAGAAGGCGCTACGTGACGAAGGGTTCTTCGACCGCGGTGCCGACGGGCAATGGCGACTGTCTCCGAAAGCGATGCGGCAGTTGGGGCAAACTGTCCTGCGGGACCTGGCTGGTCAACTGTCGTCGCGGGGCGGTGAACGCGAGACCCGGCGCGCGGGAGCTCTGGGGGAACCGACGGGTGCCTCGCGTGAATGGGAGT
Source organism: Rhodococcus quanlei (assembly GCF_055231015.1). NCBI lineage: Bacteria > Bacillati > Actinomycetota > Actinomycetes > Mycobacteriales > Nocardiaceae > Rhodococcus > Rhodococcus quanlei. The sequence continues at coordinate 28,907 of NZ_JBUYWD010000017.1, forward strand.
TCGGGGACACCGAGTCGTGGGATGTCACCCGCACGATCACCAACGCCGTGCTTCGCGAACCCGGTCGCGTTCCGGTACGTCTGCAGATGTCGGATGTGGAAGTGGCCGAGACCGAGCAACGGTCCCGCGCCGCCGTCGCTCTGCTCGTGGACACGTCGTTCTCGATGGTGATGGAAGGGCGATGGGTGCCGATGAAGCGCACCGCGCTCGCTTTGAATCACCTTGTGACGACGCGATTCCGCAGCGACGAACTGCAAATCATCGCGTTCGGCCGACACGCACAGGTGGTGACGCCCACCGAATTGGCGGGTCTGGACGGCGTGTGGGAACAGGGCACCAACCTGCATCACGGCCTTCTGCTCGCCGAGCGTCACCTTCGTCGGCACCCGAACGCGCAACCGGTGGTGATGGTCGTGACGGATGGTGAACCGACGGCTCATCTCGAGCCGGATGGCTTCGCGTACTTCGACTATCCGCCCACAGCGCGGACGTTGGGGTTGACCGTGCGAGAGCTGGATTCGGTCGCGCGTTTCGGTGCGCGGGTCACGTTCTTCCGTCTGGGTGACGATCCGGGTCTTGCGCATGTGGTCGATCGTTTGGCGCAACGAGTCGGCGGACGAGTCGTGGCACCGGGCCTCGACGGACTCGGTGCGGCCGTGGTCGGCGACTACGTGCGGCGTAGGAGATAGGGTCCTCGGTGCCGGATTTCGGTACGAGGAATGAAGTCTCGTCGGTGGGGGATAGTCCCCCTCCGGTCGGCCGTCGGGGCAGGAACAAGCCCTGTGGACAGGGTGGTGACCGGCAGGGACCGCCTGACGAATGCATGGCCGTCACCGACTTGGCAGCGATTCTCCGCATGGCGGGAGCGTAGGTGGTGCAGACTGATCGGGCGTGCTCCGCTGTGATCCGCACAGGGAGCATTGCAGAGGTTTCACCGACTTCGGAACATCCTCCGAGGTCGCAGTCCTGCAGCTGGGGTGGAGGTGCACATGACGGTCGCCGACACGGTGGCGCCGCTGGTTCGTGCGGTGCTGGGTGATCAGGTTCCGGTCGGTATCGAGTGTTGGGACGGGAGCCGCAGTGGTCCTCCGGATGCTCCGTGGCGGGTGCGCCTCGTCAATCGTCGCGGTCTGAGACGGTTGCTGTGGGCGCCCAACGATCTCGGTTTCGCGCGTGCCTATGTCTCCGGCGACATCGACATCGAAGGCGACCTGCTCGCCGGTCTGGACGCGCTGGAAGAGGTGGCGGACCCGAGTCGGGGTCCCGGCGTGCAGATCGACGGGAACACCAAGAAGGAACTTGCGAAAGCGGCACTGCGACTGGGGATCGTGGGCCCGCCGCCGAAGCCGCCGGCGGAGGAGACGAAACCGGGCCGCGGGCACCGGCACGACAAGGCGCGCGATGCTGTCGCGATCAGCCACCACTACGACGTCGGCAACGACTTCTATCGACTCGTACTCGGTGAATCGATGACCTACTCGTGCGCGTACTGGGCGCAGCAGAGCGAGGATCTGGACGCGGCGCAGTACGCCAAATGCGATCTGGTGGCACGCAAGCTCGGGCTGGCCGAGGGGATGCGCGTACTCGATGTCGGTTGCGGGTGGGGGACTTTCGCATTACACGCTGCACGGCAGTACGGTGCGCGCGTCGTCGGCGTCACCCTGTCCCAGGAGCAGGCCGACTACGCCCGCAAACGAATGGTCGAGGAGGGTGTGGGCGATCTGGTGGAGATCCGAGTCCAGGACTACCGCGACGTCACCGACGGCCCGTACGACGCGATCTCGAGCATCGGCATGGCCGAGCACGTGGGTGACACGATGCTCGAGACGTACGCAGCGGACCTGTTCGCCTTGCTACGGCCACAGGGGCGGTTGCTCAACCACGCGATCTCGCGGAGACCGCGCACGTCCGTGCCCGCGTTCTCCAAAACCTCCTTCATCGATCGTTACGTGTTCCCCGACGGCGAGATTCTGCCGCTCGCAACGATGATCGCGGCACTCGAAGGCGTCGGTTTCGAAGTGCGCGATGTGGAGGCGTTGCGTGAGCATTACGCGCAGACCCTCCGTGCCTGGGTGGCGAACCTGGAGGCGAATTGGGATGAGGCAGTCGCCCACAGCAGTGCCGGCCGAGCACGAGTGTGGCGGTTGTACATGGCCGGTGCGGCATTGAGCTTTTCGGCGAACCGGCTCGGGATCAACCATGTGCTGGCCGTCAAGTGCACCGATCGGGGGCGCAGCGACATGCCCGGCACCCGTGGCGAACTCTTGCAGGCGAACAACGAGTCGGCCACGGCGTTCTAACGGATCGGTTTTCGAACCGCCCGCCAGGTGGCGGTGGCCGACACCCCGAGTAGCACGCCGGCGATGACGAAGATCGAGCCGACTCCGGCGATTCCTGCAGCCCCAGCGGCCGCGAGTGGGACCACGACCTGGCCGAGACGGTTCCCGGTCAGACGCAACGAGAGTGCAGCCCCCCGGTCGGTCGGGGCGACCAGGCCCACCACCCAGGTCATCGTGAGTGGCTGGCCGATACCCCAGAAAATGCCTGCGATCACCATCAGCACTGCGATGGCGACAGCGTTCGGAACGAACGGGACGAGCGCCATCGGCAGAGCCGAACACAGGGTCGCGGAGACCAGGAGTCGTTCGCGGGGAAGGTGATCGAGCAAGTGCGGCAGGAATGCGCGGGAAGCGATGGTGGCGAGGGTGCGGGCAGTGATCAACAGGGTCACAGTCATCACGCTGAACCCGAACTCCGCACCGAGCACCGGAAGGTAGGCCAGCACCAGATCCATCGACGACAATACGACGAGACTGCTCAGCAGAGCTGCTTTCATGCCGCCCGTGCCGAGCATGCTCCGCATCGATTCCGGCGCCCTGCGTGGGCCGTCCTGGCTACGCGGACCTGGGTCACGGAGCGGGAATGCGAAGGGTATCGCGAGGGCAGATACGGCCGCCATCGCGAACAAGGCAGGTGTCGTGTGGACGCCGGATGCGTCGCTGCTCCACGACACGATCAGACCCACCGTCGGAATCCCGAGCGCCTGACCGATCGACACAGCCAGCGTCAGGCCCGCGAATCCCCGGTCGAGTTGGCCGGGCGGCGACAGGGTGGAGACGAAGCTCTGCGCGGTGAGAGTCACCAGGATTTGACCGAAACCGAGCACGACGTTTCCGGCTGCGAGGGTGAGCAGATCGCCGCTGAACGCGATCACCGCCGTCCCGGCTGTCGTGAGCAGCACGCCCGCCCGCATCAGTGACCCGGTGTGGTGGCGGTCGGCCGCGCGCCCGATCTGCACCGCCAGCAGCAGTGGCGTCAAAGCGAAGAGGGCGGTGACCACACCGACGGTGGTCGCGTCCCCGCCCAGATCGAGAATCCGGTAAGAAACCAGAACGCGAACCGCGTTGTAGACGGCCTGCAGAAGTGCGGTCGCAATGCAGACGTTGAAGAACCAACGGCTCACCGATCAGCTGCCGACCACGATGCGGTCACCGATGGGCGCTTCGAGCGGGACTTCGACGGTGCCCATGACAGCGACGAGTACGCACATCCTGTCCGCGGTTTCGGGAAGTGCCCCGGTGCGAACGGAGACTTCGATCGTCGCGGCCGTTTCGCTGACGACAGGGTCCACGCCGTAGCACTCCGGGGTTCCGGTGGTGAAGTTCAACGCGATCGTCTTCGGGTTGACCTCCGACCACGACTCGATGGCGGTCTCGTGGCCACGCACGATGTCGGGACGTGGTGTGAACGCGGTGCGGAAGTCGTCGACAGGGACCTTCTGAATGGCCTGTGGCCGCTCCGGGGACGGTTCCAGGGTTTCGCTATCGGACCCGGACGAGCACCCCGCGACGGCGAGACCGATCAGCGTCACGGTGAGAACACGCATGGCTCGAGCGTAACGCGTGCTCACGCGAGGAGCGCTGCCACGACCCCGATCGCGGGAATGGAGGCGAGTGTGGTGACGAATGCGCTGTCGCGTGCCAGTACGGTGCCGCGTTGGTAGCGGCTGGCGTAGACGAACACGTTCTGCGCTGTGGGAAGTGCCGATACGACGACGATGGCGAACAATTCGTGTCCGTCGAGTCCGAGTAGGTGGTGCGCCATGAGGTAGGCGAGAACGGGCTGTACGACGATTTTCAATGTCGACGCCAGCGCGACGTCACGGCGGGGGCTCGCTCCCTTTTCGAGGACGCGCACGCCGTAGAGCGACAAGCCGAACGCGATAAGAGCGCCCGGCACCGAGGCGCCGCCCAGGAGGTGGAACGGCTGCATCAACGCCTCGGGAGGCGTCCAGTCGGAGATGGCGAGGGCGAGTCCGGCTGCGCCTGCGAGGACGATCGGATTCTTGAACGGTGCGCTGATGGTTTCCCATCGCGACGCTCCACCACGCAGAGATGAGATGTCGAGAATGCTCAGTGCGATCGGGGAGTACACCACTATCTGGAAGAGCAACAACGGTGCCACGTACGACGCGTCACCGAGAACGAACACGGCGATGGGAATGCCGAGATTGGCGGAGTTCACGTAGGAGGCCGACAGCGCGCCGATCGTCAATTCGGGAACCGGCCGGTGCAGCCAGGGCTTTGCGATCACCACGTACAAGCCGCCGACCGCGAAGGCTGTGGCGGACGCCACGGCGAGGGTCGGCGAGAAGATCACCGACAGGTCGGAGGTGGCCAGGGTGTCGAACAGCAGGGCAGGCGTCGCGACGAAGAACACCAGCCTGCCGAGCACGGTCTCCGCCTGTGGGCCGAGCGTTTCGAATCGGCCCAGCGAATAGCCGATCGCGATGATGACAAAGATGACGGTGAATCCCGCAACCACACCCGACATGTTGCGGGACCTCCTCGACTGGAAAAACGTCCAGCAGTCTAGTGTTGGAGCGCTCGAGTGCGAGACAATTGACGGTGAGTCGGGAGCCCGGAGCAGGTGTTCCTGCGGGAACGACGGTGGGGCAGAATATGTTCGGTAGATGTGTGGTTGTCGCCACGTGTGTGTTCGCGATGCTTCTCGGGGGGCTCCCCGCAGCTGGTGCGTTGGCGCCACCCTCGTCGGGAGACCCCACGGTGATCGCGACAGCTGCGCCGATTCTCGAGCGCAGCGTTCAGCGCAGTGTGAGTGTCGTCGTCGTCGATGGTCAGCGAGTTCGCTACGCAAACTTCGGGGCCGAGAACGACACCCAGTACGAGATCGGGTCCATCACCAAGACCTTCACTGCGGCGTTGTTCGTGGATTCGGTGCGTCGGGGCGAGGTCCGAGAGGACACGCGCCTGGAAGAACTGTTGCCGTTGGGTGGCACGGCGGTTGGTGGGGTGACTCTGCTCGATCTGGCCAGCCACCGTTCGGGTCTGCCTCCATTCGCGCTGACGGCCGACATGGCGGTCGGCGGGCTCGGCTGGGTCGTGGGCCGGAACCCGTTCGAAATCGACCGGGAACAACTGCTCGAGCAGGCACGGCAGACACCATTGTTGACGCCGGGCCGCTACCAGTACTCGACGCTCGGGTACGCGTTGCTGGGACAGGCGCTGGCCGCGGCCGCGCACACCGACTATTCGACGCTGCTGACCGAGCGGATGCTCCGTCCACTGGAGCTTTCCGATACCTGGGTTCCGTTGACCGCGTCGGCGCTGCCGCCGGAGGTGACCACAGGGTTCGACGTTCTGGGCCGGTCGCAGCCGGCGTGGCCGCTCGACGGCTATGCGCCGGCAGGTGGGGTGCGCTCGACGATCGCTGACATGGGTGCGTACACCAGGCAATTGCTCCTGGGTTCGGTGCCCGGCGAGTCGGCGATGGATCCGAGATGGTCCTTTGCGGACGGTGGTCGGAGCGGCTTGACCTGGAAAGCTGTGGAAGCTGCGGGTACGCAGTACACGGTGCATTCCGGTACCACCGGCGGGTTTCAGAGTGTGATCGTGTTGGATCGAAGCCACGACCGCGGTGTGGTGATTTTGTCGAACACCATCGGGTCGCTCGAGGACGCGGCGATCGAGATCATTCGGACGGTGCCCGGTTCCTGAGCAACCGTTCACCTCGACGAATGTCACACCGGTTCGCGTGAGCTGAACGGGTGTGACATTCGTCGGGTAAGGGGTGGGGCTACCGGCTCGTGAAGGGCAGGAGCGCCATCTCGCGCGCATTCTTCACGGCGATGGCAACCTGGCGCTGCTGCTGCGGGGTCAGGCCCGTCACGCGGCGGCTACGGATCTTGCCGCGATCCGAGATGAAGGTGCGGAGAAGGTTGGTGTCCTTGTAGTCCACATGCTCGATCTTGGCGGCGAACAACGGGTTCTTCTTGGGCTTGCGACCCTCGACCGGCCGCGGCTTCTTGGACGATGATCTCTTGACTGCCATTGACTTTCCTTACCAGCTCGACTTGTGGACGCCTGGCAGCTCCCCGCGGTGCGCCATCTCGCGTACACGCACGCGAGAGAGCCCGAACTTCCTCAGGTGGCCGCGCGGACGTCCATCCGCAGCGTCTCGATTGCGCAATCTTACCGGACTGGAGTCGCGTGGTAGACGTTGCAGGGCGGCCTGTGCCCGCACACGCTCGTCGTGGCTGCTCGAGGGGCGACGAATGATCTCCTTCAACTCACCCCGCCGTTCGGCGTACTTTGCCACGAGCAACGCCCGCTGTTCGTTCTTCGCGATCTTCGACTTCTTTGCCATGGGAGCTACTTCTCTTCTCGAAAGTCGACATGACGGCGCACGACAGGGTCGTACTTCTTCATGATCAGCCGGTCAGGGTCGTTGCGGCGGTTCTTGCGGGTGACGTAGGTGTACCCGGTTCCGGCGGTCGACTTCAGTTTGATGATGGGACGAATCTCGTTTCTCGCCATGGTCAGACCTTGTCTCCACGATTGCGGATTCTCGCGACCACTGCTTCGATCCCGTCTCGGTCGATCGTCTTGATGCCCTTGGCCGAGAGCGTCAGTGTGACGCGGCGACCCTCGCTGGCGAGGAAGTAGGTCTTGCTCTGGATGTTCGGGTTCCAGCGACGGCTGGTGCGCTTGTGGGAGTGCGACACGGACTTTCCGAATCCGGGTGCGCGTCCGGTCACCTGACAGTGCTTCGACATGTGCGGTCCTTCTCCACCCCAACTGGGGGTGATAATCATTTTCGACAAGAGCGAAAGTTCAATGTACCGTTCGTTATCGTTAATGACAATCGTTGCCGAAAGGGTTTATCCGTGAGTGAGATTCTCGACGGCCGGACGCCGCTGATCCTGGTGGCGGGGTGGAACGAGACGACGGACGCGACCGCGCGGGCGCTGCTCGAACCGGGAACGGTGGTGGTCCATCACGATCTCGACCTCGTCCACGAAGGCGTCGTGCGTTGCACGGTCACCACCGTCGAGGACGGTCGGCCGACCGACCGGCTCCGTGTTCTGGAACTCGCGCACGGGTGCATCTCCTGCACCCTGCGTCAGGATCTGTTGCCGCTGCTCCGGGTATTGCACACGCGTAGTTCCGTACAGCGCATCGTCCTGCATCTCGATCGTCGACTCGAGCCGGAGGCGCTGTGCTGGGCCATCGACCATGTCGTCGTCGCAGGTGTGGTGGGACAGATTGACGGACCCGCGTCCCGCGACGTTCGTGTCGATTCAGTGATCACCTGCGTCGACGCGGGTACGTGGCTCGGCGATGCCACCGGCGACGACGAACTCGACGACGGTCGCACGGTCGCGCAGATAGCGGTCGGGCAGGTCGACTATGCGGATGCGCTCGTCGTCACCGGCAGTGCGGGTGACGGATGGGAACAGGCGAAATTGCACGCTGTACTGGTTCGTCTCGCACCGGGAGCCCCGATTGCGTGGGGTACCACCGCCGAGAGCCACCTCCCCGATATCGAAAAGCTGCTGTCGCAGGTGCCCGCAGACGCACGCCGTGGTGCGGTGTCCGACGCGCATTCCCCGCTACTGCGCGGGCAACCGCCACTGACCGACGATTGTGGCGTGATGATCGTCGAGTTCGAAGCGCAGCGCCCGTTCCACCCGGAACGCCTGCACGAGGCAATCGACGTACTGCTCGAAGGTGTTGTCGCTGCGCGGGGACGGGTGTGGGTTGCCACGCAATCGGACGAAGCGCTGTGGCTCGAATCGGCGGGCGGGGGACTGCGTGTCGCGAGTGCGAACCGGTGGTTGGCCGCCATGACGCCCGAAGAGCAGGAACAAGTACCCACCGATCGCAGGGCGATGGCAGCTCTGCGGTGGGACGAGCGCTTCGGCGACCGGCACTCGTCCATCGTCGTGCTGGTCCATGCTGCGGACCCCACCGAGATCGACAGAACCCTGCAATGGGCGCTCGTGTCCGACGACGAACTCGTCGACGAGACCCGATGGCGGACCTGGAACGACCCGTTCGGTCAGTTCCACGAAGACCCGTGCGAGCTGACCGAATCACCGTACGCAGACCAGGACAGGAAAGAAGGACAGCAATGAAGCAAGGCATCCATCCCGACTATCACCCGGTGGTCTTCCGGGACGCAAGTACCGGAAACGGGTTTCTCACCCGGTCCACCCTGACAAGCGACCGCACCGTCGAGTGGGAAGACGGCAACGAGTACCCGCTCGTGGTCGTGGACGTGACCAGTGAATCGCACCCGTTCTGGACCGGTGCGCAGCGCGTGATGGACACCGCGGGTCGGGTCGAGAAGTTCGAGCGCCGCTACGGCAAGCGCCAGGCGAAAGGGAAGTAGAAATGGCCGTTCCGAAACGGAAGATGTCGCGAGCCAACACCCGCAGTCGTAGAGCGCAGTGGAAAGCACAAGCGCCGGAGTTGGTGAGTGTCACGGTCGGTGGTGTCACGCATCGGGTGCCGCGCAGACTCGTGAAAGCTGTTCGGAGTGGATTGATCGACGTCGAGAACATGTGAGGGCGCGGCGTGGCACGCTGATCCGGTGCTACAGCAGTTACTGGAATTGGTGGGTATCGCGGCTTTTGCGGCCTCCGGTGCTCTCGTCGGCGTGTCCAAACGCCTCGACCTGTTCGGTGTCTTCTGCGTCGGCGTGTTCACCGGAATCGGGGGCGGCATCGTCCGTGACCTCCTGCTGGGAATCCATCCGCCGACCTCGCTGACCAGTTGGGCCAACTTCGGTACGGCAGCGGTCACGTCACTGGGGGTGTTCTATGCACATTTGATCCTGGACAAACTGCGGACAGCAATTCTGACGCTCGACGCCCTGGGTATGGGCGTATTCGCGACGACCGGCGCCGTCGTCGCACTCGAACACGATTCGGGGGCGTTGGCGGCGTGCTTGATCGGGGGCACGGCCGCGATCGGTGGTGGTGTGATGCGTGATGTCCTGGTGAACGAGATGCCGTTGTTGCTGCACAAGGATCTGTATGCGGTGCCGGCCCTGCTCGGTGCCGCGCTGGTGGTGGCGGTGATCGAGATCGGTGGCGTGAACAATCTCGCCCTGGTGATCGGGACGGTGTTCGCGACGGGATTGCGGCTCGTTGCGCTGTGGCGGAAGTGGAGTTTGCCGTCACCGCGTCCGACGCGCTGATCTGCCCTTCTCAGACATATCTCAGTTGGTCGGTTCAAACTGTCTGGTATGCGCATCTTGGTGGTCGACGACGATCGGGCCGTGCGGGAATCCCTGCGGCGTTCACTCAGCTTCAACGGTTACACGGTGGACCTTGCAGTAGATGGCTTGGACGCACTCGAACAGGTCGCCGATTCGCGGCCGGACGCATTGGTGCTCGATGTGATGATGCCGCGCCTCGACGGTCTCGAGGTGTGCCGCCGATTGCGAAGCACAGGTGACGATCTGCCTATCCTCGTCCTCACTGCCCGGGATTCGGTATCCGAACGTGTCTCCGGTCTGGATGCCGGCGCCGACGACTATCTCCCGAAGCCCTTCGCGCTCGAGGAGCTGCTGGCACGGCTACGGGCGCTCCTGCGCCGCACGACGCCCGACCCCGGCGAGGATTCCGAGGAAATGGAGTTCGGCGACCTGACGCTGGACCCGGTGACCCGAGAGGTGACCAGATCCGGTCGCTCGATCAGCCTCACCCGCACCGAGTTCTCCCTGATGGAAATGCTGATGGCCAACCCGCGCAGGGTCCTCACCCGCGGCCGTATTCTCGAAGAAGTGTGGGGATACGACTTCCCCACCTCGGGTAACGCGCTCGAAGTGTACGTCGGTTACCTGCGTCGCAAAACCGAGGCCGATGGGGAATCGAGGTTGATCCACACGGTCAGAGGCGTCGGCTACGTGCTTCGGGAGACTCCTCCGTGATGGCCACGCCCTTCGGGACCCGGGGTCAGCCGAAGGATCAGTCGAAGAACGATCATCCGCGCACCGGTCCCATCCCCACCGAGCCGGTTCCGGCCCAGATGCGACCACCGATTCCGCTGACCCGCTCGGTGTCGTTGCGGTGGCGGGTGACGTTGTTGGCCGCGTCCGTCGTTGCCATCACGGTGGCTGTGATGGCGGTTGCCGCATACGCGGTGGTCGCGCGTGCTCTCTACGCCGACGTGGACCATCAGTTGCGTACCCGTGCTGCGGCGCTGGTCGACAGTCGTCTGGTCACGTTCGATCCTCGTTACATTGCGGGTGCCACGTCGTACGCGACCGACATCAGTGTGGCGCTGATCTTCCCGAATCTCGACTCGTACACACCTCCTGGATCGAACGTTCCGGTCGGGGCGGCGGAGTTGGCCGTTGCCCGCGGTGAGCGCGAAAGCTCTTTGCGGACCGTCGACAAGCAGCGGGTTCTCGCGGAGCGCACCCAGGACGGCAGCACGCTGGTGATCGCGCAGCGACTGGCACCGACGGATGCGGTGCTGGACCGCCTCGCCTGGGTGTTGCTGGTTGTCGGTGGGTGCGGCGTGATCCTCGCCGCAGCTGCGGGCACCACTGTCGGCCGAACCGGTCTGCGACCAGTGGCCCGCCTGACCGCGGCGGCCGAGCGTGTGGCGCGCACCGACGACCTGACCCCGATCCCGGTGGCCGGAAGTGACGAGTTGGCACGGCTCACCGAAAGCTTCAACACCATGCTGCGTGCTCTGGCGGAATCGCGTGAACGGCAGAGCAGGCTGGTCGCCGATGCCGGCCACGAACTGCGCACACCGCTCACCTCGTTGCGCACCAACATGGAACTGCTCATCGCCTCCAGTCGTCCCGGAGCGCCTCGGATTCCCGACGACGACATGGCCGAGTTGCGCGCCGATGTGGTGGCACAGATCGAGGAACTGTCGACACTGGTGGGTGACCTTGTCGATCTCGCACGCGAGGATGCGCCGGAGACGGTGTTCGAGCGGGTGGACCTGCGAGAAGTGGTCGATCGCAGCCTCGAGCGTGCGCGTAGACGTCGCAACGAGATCGACTTCACCGCCGAGACGGTGCCGTGGTTCGTCTACGGCGACCAAGCCGGATTGGCTCGCGCGGTGCTCAACGTGCTCGACAACGCGGCCAAGTGGAGTCCCACCGGCGAACGTGTGCGCGTACAGATGCTTCCTCGTGACGGACTCCTCGAACTGACCGTAGGCGATGCCGGTCCGGGCATTCCCGAGGAAGACCGACAATTGGTGTTTGAACGCTTCTACCGTTCTACGGCGTCGCGTTCGATGCCGGGCTCGGGACTGGGCCTGGCGATTGTGCGGCAGGTGGTCGTCAAGCATGGTGGGACAATTGCGGTTGACGTATCCGAGCGCGGCGGCGCGCTCATCAGGATCGTCCTACCCGGGGAACCCACATGAACAAGTGACTGCACATCGTTGGACAAATGACAGCCCGGTCTCAGGGCGTTCTCAGTTGCGGTTGGCAGTCTTGTAGGCAGAGAAAGCAACCCTCGAACGAGTGGTAGCCGGAGAGAAAGCGGTGCGATGACTGAAGACGACAACGGCATGACTCCCCAGAACCCGAATCCTCAGAACGCGTCGCCGCACGATCCGAACGGGCAGTTCACTCGGCCTCAGGAGCAGGCAGGGTTGGGTGGCAATCCCTATGGTGTCACGCCACAGGGCGGGCCGACGCCCTACGGCGTGCCGCCCCAGCAGCACACACATCCCGGTGGGTACGGACAGCCGCAACCCGGAGGGAACTTCTCTGGTGGCCCGTTTCCAGGTCAGCTGGGGCAGCCCACGGCCGGAGCGCCGACTCCCGGTCGAGGTGGTTACGGACATCCCGGTCATGGGCAACACGAGCCCGCGCAAGGCAAGCCGAAGCGTTCCGGCCGCACCGCCCTCGTAGCTGGTGGCCTGGCGTTGGCGCTGGTGTCCGGAGGCATCGGCGGCGCGGTGGGCGCCTGGTCCGTCGGCACCAACGGTTCGAGTGGCAGCGTCACCAATTCGCTCGACGCACCCATCAACTCGGCAAGTCCGGCCGTGAATGCTCCGTCCGGAAGTGTGCAGGCGGTCGCCGAAAAAGTCGTACCCAGCGTGGTGCAGATCGAAATCGCAACACCGCAGGGACGCGGCGGTGAGGGTTCCGGGGTGATTCTCTCTTCGGACGGGCTCATTCTCACCAACAACCACGTCGTCGGTGCCGCCGCGCGTGGTGGGGAGTTGAAGGTGGGTTTCTCCGACGGTTCCGTGGCACCCGCCGAACTGGTGGGCGGCGACCCGGTGTCGGACCTCGCTGTCATCAAGGCGGAGGGCAAAACCGACCTGACCCCCATCGAACTCGGCACCTCCGAGGATGTGCAGGTTGGCCAGCAGGTTGTTGCCATCGGCTCCCCGCTGGGGCTTGCGGGAACGGTCACCGAGGGGATCGTCTCCGCTCTCGACCGCCCTGTGTCCACGAGTGGTGAATCCGAGAATCAGAACACCGTTATCAATGCACTGCAGACGGATGCTGCGATCAACCCCGGGAACTCGGGCGGTGCGCTGGTCGACATGAACGGCAAGCTGATCGGAATCAACACTGCGATCGCCAGCATGGGAGGGGGTATCGGCGGGCAGAGCGGGTCGATCGGGCTCGGATTTGCGATCCCCGTCGATCAGGTCCGTCGCATCTCCGAGCAGTTGATCGAAACCGGCGAAGTGAAGCACGCCATGATCGGGATCACGGTTCCGTCCAGGGACAACGCAAACGGGGCAACCGTCATCTCCGTCATGGAGGGCGGTCCGGCCGCGCAAGCCGGTATCCCGGAGGGTGCGGTGATCACCAAGGTCGACGATCGGCTGGTCAACAGCGGCGACGCATTGATTGCGGCGATTCGTTCTCACGCCCCGGGTGACAAGGTGACCGTCACCTACGTCGAGCCGGGCGGCAGGTCGGAGAAATCGGTCGACCTCGAACTCGCGGTTGCGGACCGGGGAGGCCGCTGATGATCTCGGGAATTGTCGGGGACGTCGCGTCCCTTTCCGATCTGCCTACTACGGTAGGGAGCATGGATATCGAAGCCTCGCTGGCCGGTCGTGCATTGGTGGTCATCGTCGATGACCGAACCGCTCACGGAGATGGAAACAATTCGATCGGACCGCTGGTCACGGAGTTGCTGGGCGAAGCAGGCTTCATCGTCGACGCCACCGTTGCGGTCGCCGCCGACGAGGTGGAAATCCGGAACGCCCTCAACACCGCGGTCATCGGAGGCGTCGATCTCGTGATCTCGGTCGGAGGTACCGGGGTGTCTCCTCGTGACGTCACACCGGACGTGACGGCGGAGGTTCTCGATCGTGAGATACCTGGAATCTCGGAGGCCCTGCGCTCGTCCGGGCTGGCGGCAGGGTCGCTGGACGCCGGACTGTCCCGCGGTCTGGCCGGCGTATCCGGCAGCACGCTCGTGGTCAACCTCGCTTCGTCGCGTTCGGCGGTGCGTGACGGTATGGCGACGCTGACGTTGCTGGCCAGCCATGTCATCTCGGAGCTGTCCGGGTTGGAGGACTGAACCATCACAGCTGACAAGAAGCCGGTGGACCGGGCCGAACTGGCCCGGATCTTCGGTGACATCTTGCCGGACACCACGTCCGACGAACGTATCCCGGAGACGTCGGGGGAGTCCGGCGGATCGGACGCATGGTTGCGAAGTCAGGTCCCCCCACATCACGGGTGACCGATACCGTCCCTCTTCAGCGATGGAGCCGACCCTTCCGGGTCGGCTCCATCGCTTTCTTCTGGTTCGGTGTTCTTGTTCACCGAATGAACTGAAGATGAACAAATGTGTTCACGTTCCGCAATTTCGGGTCATGGGATTTGGAGTGAAGATCGTTTAGTCGCACCAAATGACGGCTGGGTTAATTGTAATAGTGTGCTGATGTACGCACGGTAAAATTCAATCAAACATGCAGGTCCAGACGTGTGCTTTGGGTGAATCTGATGTATTTTCCGATCATTGTCGAACTCTGAAATTGGTGTGTTCGACATCACGCTCCTGTTTGTGTCCGGATTTATTGCCGTTTTGGGCGAAATGGCGTTACTGTCCTCCGCGAGTTGTTAATGGAGTTGCACGCGAATCGAATGTGCTCCCCGTTTCTGACGGAGTCGATCGGTTCCGGCGCAGTCATGAATTCGTGGTCATCTCCAGTTCACTCCCTGGGTTCAGCAGGTGTGAAACCCGCTGGTCCCGATACGGCCACTTCTCAGCGTCGACATCCGAGGTTGAGTGTCAGCAAGAATCCTGATGAGGGGAACGAATGAGCGAGATCCGTAAGTCCGGTCTGCGTCGTGGAGCCCGCGTTGCCGGCCTTGGTGCTGTAGCGGCGGTTGTGCTCGGCTTGATGTCGACCGGAGCTGCGAATGCAGACACGTTTGTGCCGTTGCCTGGTGGTGAGAAGGTGACCGAGGCCGGTGACGTGACGGTCAAGATTGCCCGTAATGCGGAGAGTGCGAAGGTTTCTCCGTCGTTGGCGGCCAACGGGGCGGGTCGTGTGGCGTGGGTGACCGGTGATGTGTTCGTGGATCTGCAGGGCGAGGTTCC
>NZ_JBUYWD010000018.1:0-169469 GCF_055231015.1 Rhodococcus quanlei
TCGGGGACGCCGCGTACCGAGTACGCAGCGGCAATGGTGTGATCGCGCGCGTTCTGGTTGTAGTCCACGAAAACCTGACGCGGATCGCGTTCCTTTCGCCACCAGGTGGTGGTCGCGTCTGCAGGGGCGCGGCGTTCGACCTCTCGCGCGAACGCGAGCGCGGCACGCCGGACGTCCGCGAATCCATGATCCGGTGCAATACGTACGTATATGTGAAGACCGTGGCCGCCGGACGTCTTCGGCCAGCCGGTGGCGCCGAGTTCGCCGAGCACTTCGTGGACGACTCCGGCAACGCTGGCCACGGTGTCGAACCCGCATTCGGGCATGGGATCGAGGTCGATCCGCCACTCGTCGGGGCGCTCGACGTCGGCCCGCCGCGAGTTCCACGGGTGGAACTCGACCGTGGACATCTGGACCGCCCAGATCACGGCGGCCAACTCTGTGACACACAGTTCCTCGGCATGACGGCCGTACCGAGGAAAGTCGACGTGCGCTGTTTGGACCCAATCGGGAGCACCGCGGGGCAGGCGTTTCTGGTGAACTTTCTCGCCGTCGAGCCCGTCCGGGTACCGGTGCATCATGCAAGGGCGCTCACTTCGATCTGACGATGGGACTCAGTGGGCTGGCAGCCGTCGACGAGATCACGAAAGACGCACTGCGCCTGGGTTAGACAGGACTTTCGCTACTCGCAGCCCACCCCGTCGCCGTCGCCGTCTATCTTCCGGGAGTAGCCGGGCGTGCCGGCGTACACGGGTGCGGCTCCGGCTGCCCGTGCGGCGGCACAGTTCGGGAACGGACCGAGTGGTGCCTCGGCGATCACCGGCTCCGGTTCGGCCAGCGATGTGGGTGCAGGAGTGTTGGCGGTGGTGGCCTGTGGTGGGGGTGCCGGCGCGTCGCCGCAGTTGGTGAGCACTCGCTCGATGGCATCGTGCTCGGCCTGGGTGACCCACAGGTTGTAGGCGGCCTTCACATCGACCTGCGCGGCAACGTATTCGCAGCGGTAGGACTTGTTCGGCGGCAACCAGGTCGCGGCATCGCCGTCGGACTTCTGCTGGTTGGTGGGTCCGTCGACGGCGCGCAGGTTGCGGGGGTCGTTGGCGAAGTTCTCGCGGGTGCGGGTGTCGAGTTGCTGTGCACCCTTCTGCCATGCGTCGGACAATGCAACGACGTGATCGATCTGCACTTCACTCGAGGTGTTTGCGCCTCGGACGAACGAGATGGCGGTCGCGGTGTACGGGTCGTGAAGGGTGCCGGTCTGCACTGCGCAATTATTGGAGCCCGGTTTGAAGGAGATGTCGACGAGATCGCGCTGCAGAATGTCGTTTCGGGTGTCGCACCCGTTGTGACCGCCTGCGACGTCCACGTCGTCCGTCCAGGACTGCCCGAAAAGGTCCCGGTCGTATCCGGTCTTGGGTGCGCGGCCCTTGATCGCCAGGGAGCTGAGCTGCGCAAGGGCGGCTTCGGCGAACGACCCGGTTTCCGGTTCGGGTGCGACCGCCAGTTGCAGTGCTGTAGCCGGTTCAGGAGTTTCCGGAGTGGGAACGACAGTGTTCGACGTGGGTGCCGCGGTGGCAACCGCCGTGATGGGTACCGATTCGGCTACAGACGTGGGCTCGTCGTCCGAATCCGTGCATGCCGTGAGGGCGACCACGACAACCACACCACCGGCGATCCAGGGCCATTTCTTACGGGGTGCGATAGGCGTGTGAGTCACGGCGTTCGTTCCTGTCGGTCGGGGGTTCGATGGTATGTCTGTCGATGTGTCCGAATCGTTACAACCCGGCCGGAGGCCCCTTCACCTTCACCGGGCGGCCCAGTCGAGGAGCGGTTCGAGGTCGAACACGGCGTCGTCGATACCGGCATGCAGGTCTCCGAGTTCGGCGTACCGGGCTGGGACGGTATCGATCGTGAAATCTCGTGGGTGCAGGGCGTCGATCTCGTCCCACAGCACCGGTGTCGACACAGTCGCATCGGGGACGCCGCGTACCGAGTACGCAGCGGCAATGGTGTGATCGCGCGCGTTCTGGTTGTAGTCCACGAAAACCTGACGCGGATCGCGTTCCTTTCGCCACCAGGTGGTGGTCGCGTCTGCAGGGGCGCGGCGTTCGACCTCTCGCGCGAACGCGAGCGCGGCACGCCGGACGTCCGCGAATCCATGATCCGGTGCAATACGTACGTATATGTGAAGACCGTGGCCGCCGGACGTCTTCGGCCAGCCGGTGGCGCCGAGTTCGCCGAGCACTTCGTGGACGACTCCGGCAACGCTGGCCACGGTGTCGAACCCGCATTCGGGCATGGGATCGAGGTCGATCCGCCACTCGTCGGGGCGCTCGACGTCGGCCCGCCGCGAGTTCCACGGGTGGAACTCGACCGTGGACATCTGGACCGCCCAGATCACGGCGGCCAACTCTGTGACACACAGTTCCTCGGCATGACGGCCGTACCGAGGAAAGTCGACGTGCGCTGTTTGGACCCAATCGGGAGCACCGCGGGGCAGGCGTTTCTGGTGAACTTTCTCGCCGTCGAGCCCGTCCGGGTACCGGTGCATCATGCAAGGGCGCTCGCGAAGTGCGTTCACGATGCCGTCGCCGACACTCAGGTAGTAGTGGGCCAGATCGAGTTTGGTCGTACCGGTTGCGGGAAAGACGATGCGGTCCGGATGCGAGATGCGCACGGACCGCCCACCAACCTGTACCTCCACCGCCGACGCCGCGTTCTTTCCTGCCATCGTGGTTTCCTCGGATCACGTTTGTGGCTCGAGCAGTTCACCGGATGCCGTGGCCTTCGACGGTACCGCCGATTCCATGAGTTTCGGCTGGGAACGCAGGTACCGAACTATGGGGTGTGGTCCCAGGTGCTCAGGCGAAGCTGATCGCCGCGAACGGGTCGCTTGTCGGCTGTGGTGAGCCACCGCGAGGTTCCACAGTGAATCCGAGGGTGGTTGCCTGGTCCAGGTTCTCGATGACGGCGGTGGTGGAGGGCCCCACGTCGGCCTGGTCCATGATCCCGACCGATTCGGGCTCACCAGCGCCCATCAGCCACATCTGGTACACCGAGTCGGATTGCGGTGGGGTGACGTCGTTCATCACGAGCATGCCCGCATTCATCTCCTCCGAGTACACGAAGGTGGCCGAACCGTTTGCGCCGATGTCGGCGGTGGTCGTACGCACGTCGTCCGCCGCCATGATCTGTGCGGTCATCGGTTCGGACGGAGTGGATCGGAATTGCTGCGCCACTGTGGCACCACCGATCGTGATGAGCACGACAGCGGCCGCGGCACCGACGGCCGCCAGAATGCGATTGCGTCGAGCGCGTGCATGGTCCAGTGACGTCGGTGCCGTCGTTTCGGCACCCTCGGGCGAAGGCGCAACAGTGTCAGGTAACGAATCCAGGATTCGTTCGAGGAGATGCGCAGGTGGTTGCGTCGCGGTAGTTGTCGAGTGAGCCGCCATCGTTTCTTGCGCTTCGCGTACGGCGACTCTGAAGTCGGCCCGGGTGTCCGGGTGCGCAGTTTCGACTGCGTTGTCGATTTCGCGCCTCTCGGCATCGTCGATCGCGTCGAGAGCGTAAGCGGGAGCGACATCGATCAGTCCGGGGTTGCTCTCATTCATGGAACGTCACCCCCAAACACTGCCTGAGTCGGATCAGGCCATCTCGTATCCGTGACTTGACAGTCGGTAAGGCTACGGACAGCCGTTCCGCCACTTCGCGGTAGGTCAGGCCTCCGTAGTACGCCAGGCCAACGGACTTTTGTTGCACCTCGCTGAGTGACTGCATGCAGTCGGTGACCTGTTTGCCGTCTCCCCGCCGGCCGACCTCCTCGGAGACCGAATCGAACGGGCCGGACCAGCTGGCAGCTCCGTAGACGGCTTCACGATCGGAAGCAGACTGTTCCGAGCGCACCCGGTCGACAGCACGCCGATGCGCCAAGGTGATGAGCCAGGCCAACGGAGAGCCCTGTTTCGGGTCGAACGTACCCGCAGAATTCCAGACCTGGAGGTAGACCTCCTGTGTGGTCTCCTCGCTGTAGCCCGGATCGCGAAGAACCCGCAGAACCATGCCGTAGACGCGGGAGCTGGTGCGTCCGTAGAACTCGGTGAACGCTGCCCTCTCGCCGTCCGCGATTCGCGCGAGGAGCGCTGTCAGAGTCACGCTGTCCGTGTCTCCGGCAACTCCTGTCATCGACCATGTCCGTTCATCGATGCACAGCCTAGCCGCACGCCAACCGAGGCGTGATGCACACGGCACGAGTGGGAGTGCAGTCAAGGCCGTCACAGTCGTCACCTCGGCTCCGGGCGAGTATGCGGTAATGGGATGAAGAAGCTGGTGCGTTGCTGGTAGTCGTGGTATCCGGGTCGCTGCGACATCGACCTCTCGAGCAACCGCGCACCGGTCGCGAACACGAGGAACCAGGTCATGATCGCGGGAGAAAGTATGGTCAGGGATCCTGGCCACACGCTGGCAGCGACGAGCCACAGCCCCCACCACACGCAGGCGTCGCCGAAATAGTTCGGGTGCCGTGTCCAGGCCCAGAGCCCGGTGTCCATGATCTTGCCCTTGTTTGCGGGGTTCGACTTGAACTGCGCAAGCTGCCGGTCACCGACGCTTTCGAAGACTATTCCGACCGTCCACACGAGGACGCCGAGAACGGCGATCAGCATTCCGATGCCCGTCGTCGGTCCGAGAATCGCCGACAATTGCAGTGGCAGTGAAACGAACCATTGTGCGAGTCCCTGCGTGAGAAAGATCTTCCGCAGTACCACCGCCGTCGAATCGCCGCCTGCGCGGTCGAGCATGTCCACGTATCGGGGGTCTTCACCCTTGCCTGCAGACTTGTGGTGCATGTGCCAGGACAGTCGCAGTCCCCACACCGAGACGAGCACGAACAACAACCACTTGCGTATACCGTCGCCGTCTCCGATTACCGCTGCTGCGAGCGCGACGAGCACGAAACCGAGACCCCACGAGACATCGACCACGTTGTAGCGCCCGATGCGTCTGCCGACGAGGAAGGTACCGAGTTGAAGAATCGCGAGTAGGAGAAGGCTGGCCGCCGACAGTGCGACGAGCTGACTCCACGAGAAGCCGTTCACGGGCATGATCGCGCCCTCGTGGCTGCGTTCGAGTCACGCCCCAGGACGATCTGTTGCACGTCGATGTACCCCGACCGGAAGCCGGCTTCGGAGTAGCACAGATAGAAGTGCCACATCCGACGAAAAGTCTCGTCGAAGCCGAGTGCCTCCGCGTGTGTGCTGTGGGCGCCGAACTCTTCCTTCCACAACCTGAGGGTTTCCGCGTAGTGCTGACCCATGCTGAGTCGCTCACGCACACGCAGTTCGGTGTGGCGTTCGGTCACCGATTCGATCGCTTCGGTGGAGGGCAGGAAACCGCCGGGGAAAATGTACTTGTGCACCCACGTGTAGGTGTTGCGGGTTCGCAGCATCCGATCGTGCGGCATCGTGATCGCCTGCAGCGCAACCCGACCACCGGGAGCGAGAAGCTCGTCGAGGGTGCGGAAGTAGGCTTCCCAGTACTGGTGTCCGACCGCTTCGATCATCTCCACGGACACGATGGCGTCGTACTCGCCGTCCACCTTGCGGTAGTCGAGAAGATCGATGCGAACGGACTCCGAGTGCCCTGCCGCCGCCACGCGCTCGCGGGCAAGACGCTGCTGCTCACTCGACAGTGTCACCGACCGCACCACGGCGCCGCGCTCGGCAGCGCGAATGCACAATTCGCCCCATCCGGTTCCGACCTCGAGCATCCGGGTGCCCCGTCGAACACCGGCCGCGTCCAGGAGTCGATCGATTTTTCGGCGCTGAGCCTGTGGTAGTTGGTGTGCGGTGGGCGAAGTCTGCGGCAGCGGCGCCCGCAGCATGGACACATTGCGGGTCTGCCTCACCTTGGTGGCAGTGGACGCGAACAGTGCGCTCGAATAGGTCATGGTCTCGTCGAGGAACAGTGCGAACAATTCGTTCGACAGGTCGTAGTGCCGGGAGATGTTGGAGCGAGTGTTCTGCTCGGACCCGATTTCCCGAGAAGGATGCCGGGCCACATAGAATCCACGTAGGGTCTGTAGGGGGCGTGGGATCAGGTTCGCCATTCGCGACGCGAAGACACCGAGAACACCGGCAAGGTCCGGGGATGTCCACTCTCCGGCCATGTACGACTCACCGAATCCGATCAGGCCGTCGCGACCGACGCGGCGCATGAACGCGTCGGGGTTGCGAATGATCATGCGGGGCAGAATCGCCCTGTGATGATCCGCTCCGACGAGGGTGCCATCGGGATATTCGATTCGGACGTCGAGGTGCCCGGCGGCACGACGAAAGAGCCGGTCTGCGACCTTCGCCGCCGCCGCGGCACGTAAGCCTGCCGGTACGTCGCCAAGCCCCGGCCATGTCCCGGCGTCGACAACGGGTGCCGAATCGACGACCTCGAGGTCTGCGCCGCCGGAAACGGGTGCAGCGTGCATCGTGTGCGGTTGCGGATGAGTCATCGAACCGTCTCCCGTCTGCGAACTGTGGATCGCGGCACCACGGGCAGTCCGCGAGCCCATAGCGCGATCCCCTGTATGCGAATGCGCGCCGACACCGCCAGCGGTGCCAGCGGGGTGCGGAGCTGGGTTTTCAGCACGGTTGCCGTGGTGACGTCGTGTCGGGTTCCGCGCACGGTGGCCGCGAACGGCGCGTGGCCTTCGCGATGGAGCACCACGGTGGACGTGAGCGTGTCACCGGGTTCGGGTAACCGCATCTCGTAACGGCCACTCACGTCGTTGAACGGCGAGACGTAGAACTCCTTGTCGGCCCGCGCACGGCCGGTCTCGTCGAGTTCGAGTAGATAGTTGTGCCGCCCACCGTAGGTGTTGTGCACCTCCGCGACGACGCAGCGCAGGGCGCCGCCGGCATCGTGGCACCAGTAGAGGCTGAGCGGGTCGAACACATAGCCGAGCACTCTGGCGTTGAGCAGGGCTGTAATGCGCCCACCGCGCAAGAACACACCTTGCGAGGTGAGGAAGCTCTCGACTCGTCCGCGCAACGTGTCAGGGGTGCCGTCCGGGGTCGGCTCGAAGTGGTCTTCCGCCCGGAACGCGGCGAACGGCCGGAGCCAAGCAGGCAAGACTGGCACGTGGTCGAGATCGATGTACCAGCTGTTACTGGTGTACTCGAAGCTGTTGTGGACCGGTTCGGTACGAGCGTGCCGGATCGTGGTGGTGTAGATCGACGGGGTTTCGGCGACGGTATTCATACCCTCACCTCCGGCGAAACTGCATCCGGCGAGTGGGGTAATCGATCTGGGGTGTCCCACACGCCGCCGATCCGTTCGGCGGCCCGCAGGCCGGAGCGTGCTCCGTCCTCGTGGAAGCCCCACCCGTGGTAAGCACCGGCGAACGCGAAAGTGTCGGAATCGAGTTCGGCCAGCCGCGCCTGGGCGGCAACGGACTCCGGCGTGTAGAGCGGGTGTTCATAGGTCATCTCCGCGATCACCGTCGACGGGTCCACCAGATGTGCCCCACCGAGGGTGACCAGAAACCTGCGATCGCCGACGGATTCGAGTCGCATCAGGCGAGTCATGTCGTAGGTGACCACCACGCCTGGGCTGTGGCCCTCGGCAGGTGTGAGGTAGTTCCAGGAGGCACGGGCATTTTTCGCTCGAGGGAGCACCGAGGTGTCGGTGTGCAGTTGCGCGCGGTTCACCGAATAGGGCATGGCCCCCAGCACGTCGGACTCCTGCTCGGTGGGTTCCGAGAGCAGGGCAAGCGCCTGATGCGGATGCACCGCGACCACCGCGGCATCGAAGTATCGGACTTCTCCGCTGTCGTCGACGACACATACGGTCTGGTCATCGCGGAGAACTTGCTGCACACGGGTACCGACCAGAACTTCGTCGATGTGGTCGACGACGCGTGCGACGTACCGGGCTGACCCGCCCGTCACTGTTCGCCATGTGGGGGAGCCGAACACCGACAGCATGGCGTGGTGGTCGAGGAATGTGAACAGGTATCGAGCCGGGTATCGGCCGGCGCTGTCCGGGGCGCACGACCACACCGCGGCAACGAGTGGGGTCATGAAATGCTTCACGAAGTACCGGCTGAATCCGTTCTGGTCGAGGAACTCGGTGAGCGTCGCGCCGCTGTCGGGACCGTCGAGCAACGCGCGTGCTCGTCGGTGGAAACGCAGGACCTCGCCGAGCATCCGCCAGTAACGCGGGCGCACGAGGTTCCGTGGCCCGGGAAACAAGCCTTTCGCACCCTTGGCACCGGCGTACTCGAGGCCGGTCTCGTCGTCGCGGACGGACATCGACATGTCGGAGTCCTGGGTAGCGACGTCGAGTTCGGCGAAGAGGCGCAGGAGGGTGGGGTACGTCCGGTCGTTGTGGACGATGAAGCCTGTGTCGACGTTCACGGTCGTGCCGGTATCGAGTTGGACGCGGTGGGTGTGGGCGTGGCCGCCGAGTCGGGTGTCGGCCTCGTAGAGGGTCACACGGTCGTGGTTCGACAGGACGTACGCGGCCGTCAGTCCGGCCACTCCGCTGCCGATCACTGCGACACTCCTCTGCTGCATCTGCTCCATACAGGGGATTCGTAGCGGCTGAGGATCTGGATGGGACGCCGCAGGTTCGGTAGCAGTGCAAACTACACGACAGGAGTGGCTGCCGGTATCGCGTGGATACCGGCAGCCACTGTGTGCTCAGCGCAGTCTTACTGCGGGGGCATGAGAACCGAATCGATGAGGTAGACCGTGGCGTTGGCGGTCTGGACGCCACCGCAGATCACGCCTGCCTCGTTGACCATCAGTTCGTCCTCCGACCCGGTGACGGTGACGGTGGCGCCCTGAACGGTGGCATGTTCGCCGTCGATGTCGCTGGGCGGGATCTGGCCGGGCACCACGTGGTAGGTGAGGATGCTTTCGAGCATCGCGGCGTCGGTCTTCAACGTCTCGATAGTCGCCGGGTCGATTTGTGCGAACGCGTCGTCGACCGGCGCGAACACGGTGAATTCGCCTCCGTTCAGCGTGTCGACAAGATTGACGTCAGGGTTCAGTTCGCCGGAAACGGCGGAGGTGAGAGTCGTCAGCATCGGGTTGTTGGACGCTGCCACGGCGACCGGGTCCTGGGCCATGCCGGCCACCGATCCGGGGCCTTCCGGAACGGTCTCCGCGTATTCGGCGCAGCCGGCGCCGACCAGGTTCGCGGCAGGATCGGCTGTGGCGCCGGACGTCGTTTCTCCGGACTCCGATTCGCTCGTCATCGCGGCTGATTCTGTTGCTGTCGCTGCGGTGTCCCCGGTTGACGAATCGTCCGACGAACAGGCTGCGCCGAGTAACACCAGGGACGAGCTTGCGGCGAGTGCGAGAACACGGGTGGTGACGTTCATGAGGGATTGCCTCTCTCCGATAGGGGTGTGCGGAAGCGCACTGTCGACAGCAATTCGGAGCCGACGACATTCTGGATGGGCGCTTCCGGCAGGCGCCCACCGGAACCTGATCAGACGAAGGCGAACTCGTCGCCTGTGTGGTACTTGGTAAGTGATTCGGACACCGCTCGACGTGACGGTGGGTGGAACGCGAACGCCTGCACTGCGGCGGCGATGTAGCCGATGTCCGACGACTTGATGAAGGCAATGCCGCCCAGTGATTCGATCGCTGCCGACGACGATCTGACCAGCGCATCTCGTATCGAGATGCGACACAACAGCAGTCGTACCGAGATGTCCTGGCCGCGTTCGCCTTCGTCCACTGCACGTGCGATGTTCTCGATCGCCGACATGGCGTTTTCGAGTTCGGCGGCGGCCCGGACGTAGCCTTCGTGATCGTTCTTGCCGGCCGCGAGAAGCCGCTCGAGCAGTGAACTCGCAGCACCGACATAGTTTGCGGTTATGAGCATCCCGAACCACAGGTAGCCGGTCATCTCGTGTTCGCCGCCCGGATCATCGGCGTCGTTGACGAGTACCAGGTCTTCGGGAACCTCGACGTCTTCGAGAAGCACTTCGTCGCTCTCGGCGCCGGCCAGTACCCACGATTCCCAGAACGGGCGCACCGTGATCCCCGGTGATTCGGCCGGGATGAGCGCAATCGCCCGCTCACCGGTGTCCACTTCGACGCTGGCGGTGAGAAGATTCATCGACCCGGAGAGACTGCACGGCTTCTTGCTGCCGTTGACGACGTAATGCGCCCCCTTCTTTCGCGCGGTCATGGTGGGGATGAAGACACTGCCTCCGGTGACACCCTCGGAGAAACCGGAGGCGATCACCGCCCTCTGCTGCACCAGGCCCTCGATCAGCTTCCGGTCGTCTTCCCCGGCTCCTTGCGCGAATTCGTTGAGGGTGGCCAGCGACAGATGGTGCATGGTTGTGGCCGCTCCCAGGGAGGGCGAACGGCTGCCGATGGCGCGCTGGACCCGCACCGAATCCAACGCGGACGCCCCGAGCCCGCCCGATTCCTTCCGGATCGTCAAAGCGGTGCCGCCCGAATCCCGAAATTTCGAGATTGCGCCACCGCCCCGCGACTCGAGTTCCAGCAGCGGAGTTCTGTCGAGAAAGGCGGCGAGATCGGGGAGGTACGCGTGTAGTGCCTGGTGTTCGCGGGACATCAATGCGGTCATGGCGCTCCTCGAGATTGTTCGTGGCAGCCCCGGGTACCCGGCGACTCGATAGTTATTCGGGGCCGCGCACAGGCGCGGTTTGGTCGGGCTCCAATCCGGCGACCGGGCGCGCTCCGAATCACCACGGAAATCCCGAACACACGAGTGCGAGGAGATTGATATCGATGGCCGTGAACAAGTTGGTCAGCAGACTTGCGGGTGACGACCGAGTGGAACTGCTCAGGGCAGGGCGCGGAGCCGGAGGAAACCCCTATTTTCGCGTCATGGAGTCCGCGACGGGCAACATCGTGCGCGTCGAGGGCAAGGACAAGATCATGCTCGGATCCAACAACTATCTCGGTCTCGCGGATCATCCAGACATTCACAAGGGCGCCCAGGATGCCCTCGATCGGTTCGGCGGAGCCGTCACCGGAAGTCGTCTGCTCAACGGCACCATAGATCTCCACCTGGAATTGGAGTCGGAGATCGCGCAGTGGCACGGCACCGAGGACGCGATGGTGTTCACCACCGGATACCAGACCAACCTCGGCACGATCAGCGCGTTGGTCGGGCCGGGTGACGCTGTGGTGATCGATTCGGCGGCGCACGCATCGATACGCGACGGTTGCGCGTTGTCCGGTGCCATTACCACAAAATTTCGGCACAACGACGTCTCCGACCTGCAGGGGATCCTCGAGGAAGCCGGTGATCGGTACGGTGCTGTGCTGGTGATCGTGGACGGGCTGTATTCGATGGAAGGTGATCTCGCGCCGCTACGGCAGATCTCGGCGACATGTGATCGGTTCGGGGCTGCGCTGATGGTCGACGAGGCACACAGCCTGGGCTTGTTCGGAGACAACAGAACCGGTGCCGCCGAGCTTCTCGGCGTCGACGAGGCCACCGACGTACGCATGGCGTCGATGTCCAAAAGTCCCGGCTCCACCGGCGGATTCATCGCGGGTTCGGGCGACCTGCTCGATTCGTTGCGGGTCAATGCGAAAGCGTTCTTGTTCACCACCTCCGGCGTACCGGCGGCCATCGGTGGCTCCCTCGCCGCGATTCGTCTGATTCGAGGCGAGGAGGGAGCGCAGCGCGCCCGACGTGCGTTGGACAATGCGGGGCGGCTCCGCGCGGGATTGGTGGAGAACGGTCTCGATGTCGGTGAGCTGTCGCCGCTGCCGGGCGGCGGTACCACGGTCACCCCCATCGTCGCGCTACACATCGGTGACGATCTCGAGGCAATGAGTCTGTGGCGAGCCTTGTTCGACAAAGGGGTGTTCACCAGTGCGGCGCTGTATCCGGCGGTCCCGAGGTCCGGTGCCATGCTGCGGCTCTGCGTCATGGCGACGCACACCGACGAGCAACTCGACCGCGCGATCGACATCATTTCCGAGACGGTGGACGAGGCAGCGGCATGAAGATTGCCGTCACGGGAGCAACCAGCGACTTCGCCGCAGCGATACTTCCGGTGCTGCTGGATGACCCGGAGATCGATTGCGTTGTGGGGCTGGGTCGTCGACCGCTCACGCTGCGGCACCCCAAATTCGAGTTCGTCCGTATGGATATCCGCGACTCACAGATCGAAGAGGTGTTCCGCGGCTGTGAGGCGGTGATCCACTTGGCGTTCGTGGTCGAGGAGATTCGGGACAAGCGCGTCACCCACGACATCAACCTGAGAGGTTCGCGCAACGTCATCGACTCGGCTGCACGCGCCGGCGTGCGGCGCGTGGTCATCGCCTCCAGTATCAACGCATACGGGCCGGAGCCCTACGCTGAGCCGGTCGACGAATCCGTCTACCCGGAGGGCGACCCGGTGCGGTACTACTTCCACGACAAGGCGGAAGTCGAGCACTACGCAGACTGGTGGACCAGCCGGCACCCGGGTGAAATGGCGATTTCGATGCTTCGTCCGACCTACATCATCGGCCCCGACCTTTCGAACGACGGTATCGACCAGTTGACCGGCGCGGTGGGTGCTTTTCCTCGAGCCGATATTGCCGCTTACCAGTTTCTCCACCAACGCGACATGGCCGATGCGTTCCATCGAGCAGCGAAGACGGATCTGGTGGGCCCGTTCAACCTCGGTCCCCGCGAAGCAGTGGGGGTTCGTGAGTTGGCGGCAATGCAGGGCCAGCGCATGTTCTCGGTCCCCGAGCGCGCCGCCGTCGTCGGCGCGAACGTCGCTTTTCGCCTGCGCCTCACACGCTTCTCGGGTCAATGGGTCACCGCGGGGGAAACCGTGGTCGACTCGACAAGACTGAGCGAGGAGACCGGCTGGATGCCGACGTCGACGGCGAAGGAGGCGGCGGCGATCATGATTCTTCTGCAGGGAAAGCCCCTTCTGCGTGGGCGGGACGCGCTGGAACGGTATCTGGCCTGCGAACGGGCGCTCGAGCCGGCGTCCGAATTCGTCGGCGTCGACGGGCTGGGTGTGAAGGGGCTCGGCGTGGACAGCCTCCGAGTCGATCACGCACAGATCCCGATTGCCGACGACGCTGTGCACGTGGAGGCTCACACGGCGTCGAACCCAGACGGCACCGTGGTCGTCCCGGCTCCACTCGGTCTCCATGCGCGCTATCTGACGTCGGTCGCGGTGGAGATGGCCGAGAACGGCGTCAACACGGTGTTGGTGGATCTGCCTGGGCACGGACTCAGCACCGGCAAGCGGGGGCGCGTGCCAGAATCGGCGGCGGCGAAGGCGCTGTCGGCTGCGGTCGACTACGCGCGTCGTCGCTTCGGGGGCACTCCGCGACTCGTCCGCTTCGGCGACCCCGACTGCGACACGCTGCGGCGGCGATGGTCGGGGCCGCGCAGAATCGCGCCGATCAATCCCGCGGATGGACTGTTGCCGCGTAGGGTCCGGCACGACGGCACCCTGTCGCGTCTGACGTCCGCGGGTTCGGTGCGTGAGGTTGTGAGTCTCGTGCGCGCTCGCTGACGTGTCGACACTCGGTGCGACACTGTCTGCATGAACGAGGCGAGGAAGGAGTCGCGTAGCGAGGTGAGTTCGGATCTCGAGATCACCCGTTCGTTGACTGTGCCGGCCGCCGAACTGATCTGGCGGTTCTCTCGTTCCGGCGGGCCGGGCGGCCAGGGGGTGAACACCACCGATTCGCGCGTCGAGCTGGGCCTGAACCTGCTGACGTTGTCGACGTTGTCTCCATCTCAACGTGAGCGATTGCAAAATCGATTGCATTCGAGGATGGTCGACGGCGTCCTCACGGTCGTGTCCTCCGAGACCCGCTCCCAACTGCGCAACCGCCGGGCAGCGCGGTCGCGGCTGGCCGCTGTTCTGCGCTGTGCTCTGCTCACCCAACCCCGAAAGCGCCGTCCGACCACCGCCACCAAGGGCTCGCACCGTCGACGACTCGACTCCAAGAAGAAGCGCGGTCAGGTCAAGAACCTGAGGCGGAGGCCGGAACTGTAGTCCTCCGGTACGGCACCTGAGTACCGGACGGACTCCGACTGCAGGGTGAAAACCCTGAGTCGAATCTCGGTGCTGAGCCCGATGTGGGGGATTCGAGCATGCTTCACGATTGAAGGTGCAGGTAGTAGTGCACGTGAGCACGATCGGGGTCGGATGGTATGAGCGTTCAGGGCGAGGAGTTGCGTACGGCTGTGGCCGACGCGGATCCGGGTGGCCTGGGGGCGTCCGAACGCGCGCTCGAAGTGTTGTGGCCCCGGATCGTGCAGTACTTCCGGGCTCGGGTGGCCGATGCGTCGGGCACTGGTCCTTCTGTCGAGGCACTCGCTCGAGAAGCCTGTTTCGTCGTCGCGTCGGAGCTCGCGACTCGGGCACGGATGAAGCACCCGCTGCGGCACATGTACCGGACATTGCGCGCATTCGCGGTGAAATCGGGAGTCGAGCCCAGCGGCCCCGACTCCGGCCGCCTCCAGAATCTCGCACCGGTGGAACGTGAAGTCCTCGTGCTGCGCATGATCGACGGGCTGTCCAAATACGACACGGCGGGAGTACTGGGACTGCCGGTAGGTCGCGTGCTTCTCGTGCAGCACGGAGCCTTGGAAGCCTTGCGGGCTGATGCCCTGTGAGTGGTTGACGAGTCTCTGGACTCCTCGTGCACGCACGGTCGGGAGGGCGAAAACGGCTGACCCGGAAGCGCTGATCAGGCAGGATGGATGGCACCAGCCCTGAGTTTTCGCTGACGGAGGGAATGGTGCGTGGTGGAGCGTTTCGGAAGGTTCGTATACGGGCTCGTCATCGTGATCGTTGTCGTGGTGGCGGTGGTAGCGGTGTGGATGTACTTCAACGCCGAAGAGGACGACACCACGGTGCGCACTCTCGCCGACGCCGAGTATTCGATCGGAGGGCAGCCCACTACCTGCACGGAGCTGTTCGGTACACCGTGTGACTTCGATCTGCAGACCGCTTACAACACGTGGGGCGCAGATCTCGAGCAGTTCGTGAACTCGGACGCCTACGGGTCGTTCGCCCGAGAAATCGGCTTTCCGGCCGCCGCGAAACTGAGTTTGCAGGCGTGCGCGATCTCCAAAACCCCGGGCCGGATTTCGTTCGACTTCCTCGACACGGCGCGAGTGGACCATCCGGATGCGCCGACCGGGGAACTCCTGGTGTTCTGGAACAGGTCTCGCCAAGAACTGTGCCCCAAGCCGATCGGAGCGCTGCAATGAACACGCCCGGCCGGAAGGGAGTGCAGCTGTGACCCAGTTTTCGGTTGGTGACCACGTGGAATGGAACTCCGAGGCGGGTCACGTTCGCGGCATCATCACCAAGAAGCACACGACGGACGTCGAATACAAGGGGCACATTCGCCGTTGCTCGGAGGACGATCCGCAGTACGAGATCAAGAGCGACAAGACAGATCATGTGGCCATGCACAAGGGGAGTGCGTTGACCAAGCTGTAGGTCGGCTACAGCGTGTTCGCCGACCAGAGGGCGCGAGGCATGTCAACTCGTCCATGACGTAGGGGAACACCCTCGTCGACGAGTAGATCGACGGCGCTGCCTCCATGACACGATGCGGGTGTGCCATCGGCATAGACAACTCTGTGCCAATGGGTTTCGTCTGCCCAGGTGGTGAGGACATGGCCGACGGCTCGGGGGCTTCCACCCACTGTGTCGGCGATCGCGCCGTATGACATCACTCGGCCAGGTGGAATCTCGTCGATCACGTCCAGGACGCGGCGCGCGAACGACGAGACGGGGTCTTCCGTCATGATCTCAGCTTAGGTCTTCATGCCCTGATCACCGCGTTCTCGGTACATTGGACCCCGCAAACCCAGCTGGTTCGGACGAGGGAGCGCGCCGGTGACGAACGAACCCAAGACCATGTCCGCGGAGGACGCGATCAAGGCTTTCCACCGGACTCCACACGGCGCAGGCCGCTCCCGGGCCACACGCGACACCCTTCGGAGGGCACTTGCGGACGCAGACCTGCTCGACGACCTGGGTGGGCTCAGCGTCCGAGAGTTGAACGACGACGTGATCCTCCTCGGCCCGGACGGCGCAGAAGTGGATACCTGGAAGCAGGACTATCCCTATGACGACTTGCTCAGCCGCGAAGAGTACGAGTCCACGATCCGGTCGTTGCAGATCGAGATGCTCAAGATGCAGTCGTGGGTCAAGGACACCGGTCAGCGGGTGGTGGTGTTGTTCGAGGGGCGCGACGCCGCGGGTAAAGGTGGCACCATCAAGCGGTTCACCCAGCATCTGGATCCCCGTGGGGCGCGTGTCGTCGCGCTGTCGAAGCCGACGGAGCGTGAGAGCACCGAGTGGTACTTCCAGCGCTATATCAGCCAGCTCCCATCGGCTGGGGAGATCGTGTTGTTCGACCGGTCCTGGTACAACCGTGCTGTGGTGGAGCGGGTGATGGGGTTCTGCACGAACGAACAATACGAGGAGTTCATCGAGCAGACACCGCCGCTCGAGAAGCTGCTCACCGATTCGGGGATTCATCTCGTGAAGCTGTGGTTCTCGGTGTCGAGGGCCGAGCAGCGTACGAGGTTCCTGATACGGGTGATCGATCCTGTGCGGCAGTGGAAGCTCAGCCCGACAGACCTGGCTTCGCTGGACAAGTGGGACGACTACACGCGCGCCAAGGAAAAGATGTTCGACCGGACCGACACCCAGTACGCGCCGTGGACCGTGGTGCGCAGCAACGACAAAGAGCGTGGCCGCATTGCCGCGATGCAGTGGGTGCTGTCGACTTTGGATTATCCGACGAAGGACGCCGGCGTGGTCGGGCCGCCCGATCCGTTGATCGTCGGGCCGCCCGACCAGGTGTACGAGCAGAGCGAACGTTAGCTCGCTTACTGCTGGGAAATCGGCGGCATGGTGACCACCTGGCCGGCGTAGGAGAGCCCGGCACCGAAACCCATCAGCAGGGCGGTGTCACCGGGTTTCGCCTGACCGGTGCGTAGCAACTGCTCCATCGCCATGGGAATGGATGCTGCGGAGGTATTGCCGGTTTCCACGATGTCTTCGGCCACCACGATCCGTTCAGGCATGTGGAGGGCGCGAGTCAACGCTTGGGTGATGCGGATGTTGGCCTGGTGGGGAACGAACACGTCGAGGTCGTCCATTGCGACGCCCGACTTCTCCACCGCGGCGCGGCACGCTTTCTCGATGAACGTTGCCGCCCAGCGGAAGACGGCGGTGCCCTGCATCCGGATATAGGGGCGCTCCGACGTTCCGCCCGAGGCTTCGGCCTCGGCAACTTCCGCGAAGTAGGACTTGAAGTCTTTGTCCTGCTGGATGGCCGCCGTTTGGCTTCCGTCCGATCCCCAAGCCACCCGGCCGATCCCCTCCACCTCGGACGGGCCGACCACCGCGGCTCCCGCACCGTCGGCGAAGATGAAGGCGGTGGACCGGTCGGTGGGGTCGAGCAGGTCGGTCAGCCGTTCGACGCCGATGACCAAGACGTACCCGGCAGTGCCGGCGCGGACCATGTCCGAACCTGTGGCAAGGGCGTGGCAGAATCCGGCGCACCCAGCGGACACGTCGAACGCCGGGCAATCGGACATGCCGAGTTCTGATGCGACCACAGCTCCGGCCGAGGGGCCGAGAACCATCATCGACGACGTCGCAAGCACCACACAGTCGATCTGGTCTGCGGTGATGCCGGCAGCAGCGAGAGCCTGCTTGCTCGCCTCGACGCTCATACTGACGATCGTCTCGTGGTCGCCGGCGAACCGGCGTTCTTTGATTCCCGAGCGGGTCTGAATCCATTCGTCGCTCGAGTCGATAGGTCCGATGATCTCGGAGTTCGGAACGACGCGTTCAGGTCGGTACACGCCGAGGCCGAGGATGCGGGTGTGGTCCGCACCCACTGCAGTGGTGATTCCGGGCATTCGTTGCTCCTCTGTTCCGAGGGGACATTACTCACCGATCCCTCTCATGACGAGGGGTGGGGAAGCGATGCACGTCAGGGTGGTATCGCCATCAGGGCGGCCGATTACCAGGAGTGTGAATCGCAAGATGTGGTGGTGCGGAATCGACGCAACGGAGCGCACGGAATATGTCGATCGGAGGGGAATCGACTCCCTTCCACCCTCAATTTATAGCGCACCCCGGGGCTTGCGGCAAGGCCCCGGTTATGCCGCAGAATCGCTGATCCAATCCGAAATCCATGAGGTTCGAGGTGTGTGAGAATGCGTCGTAGCGCAACCACCCGTCAGGGTTCTACCGGTGTCTTCGATTTGCCGGACGAACTGGCACACAAGGCCGAACCGGCTCTGATCGAAGACGACGAGCGGCATTTCGCGGCCATCGCGGAAAGTCTCGAGAAGTCCATCGCCGACCTGTGCGCCCGTATCGATTCCAGGCGCAGGGAAAGGAGCGACCCAGGCCAAGCGCTGGTGGAGCGGGACATGGACATTCATCGGATGGGCGCCGAGTTGCGTGCGCTGCGCCGATACGGCCTGGATCTGTGTCTCGGTCACATCGTTACTGCCGATGCCGCCCATGGGGGTGAGCCGAGCAGAACTGTGTATATCGGTCGGCTCGGACTCATGGATGGGGCGGGTCAGCAGTTGCTGGTCGACTGGCGTTCCCCCGCGGCCGAACCGTTCTTCGGTGCGACGCACGGCAACCCGATGGGCCTGCTGCGTCGCCGTAGGTATCGCTGGAAGGGTGGCCGGATCAACGACTATTGGGACGAGGCGTTCACGGCGGACGGGTTGACGAACGAGGCCGCACTCGACGACCAGTCCGCGTTCATTGCGAGCCTGGGCAGCAACCGGTCACCTCGAATGCGGGACGTGCTCGGCACCATCGCAGCCGACCAGGATGCCATCGTTCGGGCAGGGTCGCACGGTTCGCTCGTCGTCGACGGCGGGCCGGGGACGGGCAAGACCGTCGTCGCGCTGCACCGTGCCGCGTATCTGCTCTACTCCGACCCCCGTCTGCGTCACGGCGTACTGTTCGTCGGTCCGCACGAGCCGTACCTGGCCTACGTCGCCGATGTTCTGCCCAGTCTGGGTGAGGAGGGTGTGCAACTGTGCACTCTGCGGGACCTCGTCGCCGAGGGAACGACCGCGACAGTCGAATCCGACCCGGAGGTGGCTCGACTCAAGGCGTCGGCGGAACTGGTGAAGGCAATCGAGGCGGCCGTGACGTTCTACGAGGAACCTCCCACCACGGGCATGACGGTCACGACCGACTGGTCCGATATCTGGTTGGGTCCCGACGACTGGGCCGAGGCATTCGCAGCACCTGACCCAGCAATGCCGCACAACGAAGCGCGCGAGGAGGTCTGGGAGCTGTTGCTGACGATCCTGATGGACAAATACGATGGTGACGCCCCGGATCGTGAGCTGCAAAAGTCCCTACGGCACAACGACGAACTGCGCAGCACACTCGACAACGCGTGGACGATGGTCGAAGCGTCCGATCTTGTCGCGGACCTGTGGTCGGTGCCCGCATACCTGCGCGCGTGTGCCCCGTGGCTCGCCGCAGACGAGGTGCGGAAGCTGCAACGCACCGACGCCAAGGCCTGGACGGTCTCCGACCTGCCGCTGCTCGACGCGGCGCGGCAGCGGCTCGGAGACCCGGAGGCTGCTCGTCGGCGCCGTCGCCACCGTATTGCCGTTGCCGCCGAACGTGAGCGCAGGTCCACCGTCATCGACGATCTGATCGCCTCGAAGGACTACGACGACGGCGAGGGGCTGATGACGCAGCTCCGGCAGACGGATATGCAAGAGATGCTTGTGGATGAAGATGCGCTGCCGGGGTCGGCCGACAGCATGGACCTGCTGTCCGGCACGTTCGCGCACGTCGTGGTGGACGAGGCGCAGGAACTGACCGACGCACAGTGGCAGATGTTGTTGCTGCGCTGCCCGTCTCGCAGCTTCACGATCGTGGGTGACCGTGCCCAGGCGAGGCACGGATTCACCGAGTCCTGGCACGAGAGGCTCGAACGCGTTGGGTTCGCCCGGATCGAGACGGCGGCGTTGAGCATCAACTACCGCACTCCGGAAGAGGTGATGACGGAAGCGGAACCGGTGATCCGCGCCGAACTTCCGGACGCGAACGTGCCGACATCCATTCGCAGCAACGGACTGCCCGTCGTCCGTGGGCGAGTATCCGATCTCGGTTCGATTGTCGACGCCTGGCTCACCGAGCACACCGAGGGCATCGTCTGCGTCATCAGTGCCGACGGCGTCGAAGGGGATCAGTTCGCGTCGACGGCCCGCGTGCGATCACTGACGCCGGACTTGGCGAAGGGGCTCGAGTTCGATGTCGTCGTCCTCGTGAACCCCGGTGAGTTCGGTACCGGTATCGAGGGTGCGGTCGACCGGTATGTCGCAATGACCAGGGCCACACAGCAACTGGTCGTCCTCGAAGGGGCTTGACGAGACCGTCAGTGTTCTCGGCGTACGTGGGCCAAGATCGAGGTGATGCTGTCGGTGGATTCGGCCCGTAATCCCGTGGCAGCGCCTCGCAGCGCCATCCAGTTGACCCCAGCGTCGCGCATGGCTCGCACGAGCGCGAGTTGTCGATCGATGTCGTGGCATTCGGGTTCGGTCAGGTACGCCGTCGGCACCTTGAAATGCGCTGCGATCGCCACCAATACGGAGGTGTTCGTTTCGGTGACAGTCCCTGCACGGAGGTCGTGAAGGTGACCCGCCGTGATCGATTCGCCGGATATCGCCGATGCCGACGCGGCGACCGACTCGTTGTTCTGCGGCTGATCGGCCTTCTTGTGCATCGTCTGGAACAGGTGCTCGAGTCGCGTCGACAGAGGCAGTGGGGATGTCATCGGACGACCCTTCGCTTTCATGAGATCCGACGCCGGGCGAGGCGGTTCTCGAACTGCTCTCGCTGTTCGCCTGTGAGTGTGACGTCTCGCTGGGCCAGCCAGCGACGGTAAAGGCGTTCGGTTCGTTCGGGTTCCGGGGTGCCGTCGACCGGGGCGTCGAGCAGATGACCCATCGCCAAGTCGATCACGGGTGATACGAACCCGGTTGCTCCGGCGTTCCGTTCCAGAAGGTCGGTCGCCCACCGTCCCGCGAGGGCGGACACTGCGCCGCGCAGATTCGCGAGCGCCCCGTCCACCCCTGTGGTCCGGTTCTGTGATCGCATCTCTGCCTCGAGTCGGTCGGTCGCGCCGATCAGATTCGCGAGTTCGTCGGCGGCAACCGCGACCTGCGATACCCCTGTGAACGCCGCCGGCTCGGAGCCCGATACGAGTTCGGTCGGTGTGCCGCCGCGCTGGACCGCAGCAGACGAGCCCGGTGTCCATTGCAGTGCCGTGTCGAGTTTGCGGAGCGTCGACGGTGTGGGTGCGGGGCCGGTGCCCTCTTCGATCGAGGCGAGGCGAGTGTCGGACGGCCCACCGGCGGCACGTACCGCGTCGCGTGTCATCCCGAGCCCACGACGACGGGACAGCACGTAGTCGCCGAGCCTGCCGGGAGGTGTCTCCATGATCAGAAGGGTAGCCCAATTGCCATTTCGTACCAATTTCCGGGCCACTGCCCGGCTCTGCGCTACATCGACGAATGTCGCTGGTAGAAGGGCTTGGATAACGGAATTCCGGATTCGTGGGTAGGTCCAAGTGCAGAAAAATTGGAATTGAATTTGCTTGCGCTTGGGGTTGTGATTGCTTACCGTCAGGTGTCGCGTTCGTCGCTCGCCTGATGATTGGCACCGCCACAGGGGGTCGGTGCCACCCGCCATAGCGAAATGCCGAGCTTGCGGCGGGGGGATCTTTGGCCCTGCAGTCCGCAGCTGCGGGGCCAAAGCTGTACCACAGTGATGCACGTCTCATCGGTGTGCAGGGCGCGAACACCACCGGGGCAGGCCGTTACGATCGGTCTGAGAATCGGGCGGGTGCGCCGCGCCGACGAGAGCATCGGTGATGCGGAGTGCGAGAAGATGGTGTCGATATCCGAAGCTGTGTCACCCCTTCGGAAAGTGGGAACGGCTCTCAGTAGGGCTCGGTCCGACCGGCATGTTCAGCGTGTGTACCGCCGACTGGCGATACCGCAGCCGTGGGACATGATGGAGTTCGTCGCCGAGGTCGAAGAGATGCTTCACCGGCGTATCACCTTGTTGCCACTCGACGACGCAAGTCTGCCCCGCAGCGGCATCTTCGGCATGTGGCTCGCTCTCGCGGACGAGGACATCATCGCGTACACAACGGATACGACGCTCTTTCATCAGAACCACATCGTGTGTCACGAACTCGGGCACATGTTGATGCGCCACAGGTCAGCGCAGGCGGATGCCGGCGACGATGCGGCATCGCTGGCTCCCTTGTTTCCTGACCTGGACATTCGGTCGCTGGAATCGATTCTCGGTCGGAGCCAGTTCTCCACGGCCCGCGAGTACGAAGCCGAGCAGTTGGCAACGTTGATCATGCGTGACGCATGCGAGGGCTTGGTTTCGCGGTCTGCAGGCGTCGGGGCCGGCCTGGGCGAAGCTTTGCGGGGGCGCTGACCGGTGACCTCGACGACCCCGGCGTTCCTCATGTGGCCGATAGTGGGAATCTGGTTGCTGGTCGTTGTGGTCAGGCACCACATGCTGCCGCCGACTCCGACGAACAACCGCATCAATCTGGCGTTGTTCTTCGAGACCGTGACGGCGATTCTTCGTGCCCCGGAAGTGCAGGCGCTCATCGCGCCGCACGTTGACGACATCGGCGTGATTCGTCCGGTGAGCCACGTGTTCGCGATGTTGGCAGCTGCCGCTGTGATGGGATTGGTGCGTAGCTGGTCGGGTCGTGACGAGCGGGCGCACACGCAGCTGACCAGTTACGTGACGGTGCTGGTGCTGGGCGCACTGATGCTGATTGTCAGCGAACCTTCTCGCGCACACCACATGTCGATCGAGGAGTTCGGTACGTGGCGAGCGGTGTTCTATCAGCTCTGCTATTCCCTTCCTGTGGCACTGATGTTCGGCTCCGTGGCTGTCATGTTCCTCGGAGACTGGAAAACATTGCGTGATAACGGAATGCGGATTGTCACTGCAATCCTGATTGCGCTGGCCACGGTCTCCGTCCTCGACAACGCGTTCAGAATCTTCTATGCCATTCTTTCTGTGGTGGGTGCCTCCGACCCGGTGCAGGACCTGAGGTCGTCGTCGAACGATGCGATGTTTCTTCCGACGGTGACTGCCCTGGCGTTGGTCACTCTCATTCCAGTTGTCACGGCAGTTCGCAGGCGGTTCGAGCCGGACGCGGATTCGGTCGCCGTAGGCAAACTGGAACCGGTGTGGGCGTTGGTGACCAGTGCGGCACCGGAGGTCGTTGTCGATCGCCGTCTCCACAGATCGGTGGTTCCGGCGCGGCGACGCCTGTACCGGATGGCCATCGAAATTCGGGACGCCCAGCTGATTCTGGACCCGTACACCCCCGCGCTCGATCCGGATTCGGTCGACGCAGCGCTCACGTACTGCAATATCCCTACCGAAGATCGTGACTCGGTCCTCGCCGGTGTCGAACTGATTCGGGCTGCTGCGGCACGGCGCGCCGATATCGTGCCACGTGTCGTGGAAGGTGGGGGCAGGGCGGGGGACGACCAGGTCGTCGGATTGGACGACGAACTGCAGCTACTCGGCCGCCTTGCAGACAACTGGCCCGACGCCGTCATGGTGGAGTCCCAGTTGAATCGCCGGCCTCACCACCCGACCACCGACAACGTCAGGACCTGACACCGTGACTTCGAAGCTGATTCCGCACCCACCGAAGCGCTTGCCGCTGGTCGGCGACATTCTTGGGATGGACCGGGAATGCCCGATGCAGAACACCATGCGTCGGCATCGCGAACTCGGTCCGATCTATCAGCGCATCATCTTCGGCCAGCCCATCGTGTTCGTATCCGGACACGATCTCGTTGCCGAGATCAACAACGAAAAGGTGTGGGAGAAGCACGTCGGACGCCCCATCGAAGCCCTGCGCTCGGTTGCCGGCGACGCGCTGTTCACTGCGTACAACGATGAACCGAATTGGCAGAAGGCGCACAACATTCTCGCACCGGCCTTCACGCAGTCGGCGATGCGCAGCTACCACGACGTCATGCTCGAGACGGCCCGCGAACTGACCGCGAGCTGGGACACCAAGAGTGACCGGTTCGACGTGGCGGACGAGATGAGCAAGCTGACTCTCGAAACGATCGGACGAACCGGATTCGGATACGCGTTCAACGCATTCACGAAGGACGAAACCGACCCGTTCGTCACTTCGATGGTGCGTGTTCTCGACCATGCACAAAGCACCGGAATGCCGATCCCGGGAATAGGCGCACTGGTGGGCAGGAAGGCTGCCCGGCAGCAAAGGGAAGACCTGGAGTACCTGAATTCGGTGGTGCGGGAGGCGATCGCCCGCCGCCGCACACACGGTAGCCGCGGTCCCACGGACCTACTCGATCGCATGTTGTCGGGTGTCGACGAGGACTCCGGTGAGAGTCTCGACGAGCTGAACATGATCCGGCAGGTCATCACGTTCATGATCGCCGGTCACGAGACGACCGCGGCTGTTCTGTCGTTCGCGTTGTGGTTTCTGGCCACCAACCCGGATGTGGCGCGGCGAGCCCGGGCGGAAGTCGACGAGATGTGGCCTGGTGGCGAAATTCCGGACGTGAAGTTCGAGCAGGTGGCGAAGCTGCGGTACCTGCGTCGCGTGCTGGACGAGTCGATGCGGATATGGCCCACCTCGCCGGGGTACTTCCGGCGCGCTCGCACCGACACCACGATCGGGGGCAAGTACGAGTTCAAGGCCGGGGAGTGGGCGTTGGTGGTGGTGCTGGCGATGCACCGCGATCCGGCGGTGTGGGGAGAGAACGCGGACGAGTTCGATCCCGACCGGTTCCTGCCGGAGAATGTGAAAGCTCGACCAGCCCAGGCGTACAAGCCGTTCGGTACTGGGGCACGTTCGTGTATCGGCCGCCAGTTCGCGATCCACGAGATGGTGATGGCGCTGGCACTGCTGGTGCATCGCTACGAGTTCGATGTCGATCCGGGCTATGAATTGAAAGTCAAGGAGCAGTTGACTTTACGTCCAGATGGGTTTCGGATGAGCGTGCGTCGACGTAGCGGCAGGTGACCACGCACGGATCAGCTCATCTCCAGATTGCTCCACCAAGTGGCAAATCCGTGATCGTCGGACGTGCAGTCGAAACTTGCGCGGAAGCCGACCGCGCATGTGGTTCCGCCGTATTCGACGATCGGACCCCAGGTTCCGTGGCTGGTCGCTACATCGGTCATGTCGGGATTGGACCCGTCGGGGCTGCGCACCGCGCTCGGTGGCGCGAAACTCGGATGTGCAGGAAAGACGGGATTGCCCTCGTAGCTGACTTGTTCCACCGGGAACGGCACCGGCACCCGGACACCGACGACGGTGATCCACGTCTGCGGGGGACCGTACGTGTATCCGAACTGACACATGAATCCGCCGTCCGCGTGAAGGACGCAGTCGGTGTCTCCGTTACTGAAGTACAGCGGACCGGTATCGGCCTCCGCCAGGCCTGCCGGTACCACTGCGAGCCCGCCCGCAAGGGCCAGGCTCAGTGCCGCTCGTCGTAGTCCT
Source organism: Rhodococcus quanlei (assembly GCF_055231015.1). NCBI lineage: Bacteria > Bacillati > Actinomycetota > Actinomycetes > Mycobacteriales > Nocardiaceae > Rhodococcus > Rhodococcus quanlei. Next base: position 25,584 of record NZ_JBUYWD010000018.1, read on the forward strand.
CGGCCGACCGTGCTGACGTTCATTGCGGGACCTCGTTGGAATCGGGGGTAGTTCACAGGGGTCATCGCACACACGCCGTTGTTCGTTAGCGCATACGCAGGGGGCGTTCTTACACCTCGTTTTTCCCGGACCGCGTCGCGCCGGTCGGAAGACGCTGACGAACCGAGGCGAGCAGCGTTCGAACATCAGTCGTTTCCGTGGCTGTACCGGTGCTGGACGCTCACGGTGGGGGCCCTACCACCGTTGTGGCCCATCCACCACGAGATGTCGAGACTTGGCCCGTCGACCTCGACCGTGGCGAGCATGTTGTCGAACCACGGTCCTGCGGTCAGGTCCCAACTGAACGGGGGTTCCTGGACGCCGGATCTTCGGGCCAGGGTTCTGCCGACTTTGGTGGACAGGTTCTTCCAGGTCAGCGACTGTCCCGCGCGAATCCACCAGGGGAGAGGATTGCGCAGAGGTGAGCACACCGCCTGCAGTATCGAGCATTCGTCGCTATGGTGATCGACCTGTGCCAGATAGGAATGGTGCACATCGCCGGACAGGAACGTCACCGACCTCGGTGGACGCCCCCGCTTTCCGTCGGCTATTTCGAGGACGACTTCCGCGAGCCGGCGAAACGAATCCTGGAATGCCGCCCAGTGCTCGAGATCCACACCCTGCCGGATCTGCTCCCCCCATCGTGCAGCCCGTGCACCCCATGCCCCGGCGGCGACCGCCTCGTTCCACGCCTCGAACTCGTGCAGGCCCGGCGACAGCAGGTAGGGGAGGGAGGTGCCGATGAACAGGTGGTCGACGTCGCCGCACATGCGGGCGTCCAACCAGTCGGTCTCGTGCTCGTCCAGCATTCGGCGGGTGCCGGGTTCGAGGACGCGCGCCGCACGGGAGTCGATCACGATCAGCCGGGAATTGCCGAGGTCGCGGGCGAAACTCCACCGGTACGTGTCGGGGTGCTCGTCGGTGCGGTCGGCGAAGGCATCCAGTCGGTCGGTGATGTCGTCCTCGCCGCGTTCACGCAGTTCGAGCACGTACTGCCACATTTCGTCGTCGGCCCTGTCGGCGGGTGAGAGGTTGCCCAGGTGCTGATAGATCCAGTACGACCCGAGCGCACCGACGATGCGCTTCTTCCACCAACTGGTCGCCTCCATCTGCGTACGCCAGGTGTGTGAGGTGTTCCAGTCGTCGCGGACGTCGTGGTCGTCGAAGATCATCGCGCTCGGCAACGTCGCCAGGAGCCAGCGGTTCGCGGGTTCGCTCCACGCCAGCAGATACAGGTGGGCGTACTCCTCGAAGCCTTGGAGCTCCTTCCCCGGCGGCTCGTCCAGGCTGCGGCGGGTGGCGATGAACTCGTGCATCGCCTCGGAAGTCTCGTCGGCGTAGACCTGGTCTCCCAGAAAGAGCATGAAATCGGGGCGTCCCAGCTGGTCGTCGCTCATCATCCGCAGGCCGAACGCTCGCAGGACGTCGATCCCGTGGTCGCGGATGGCCTTCTCGTCGTGCGGGACGGTCGTACGACAGGAGCCGAAGGCGAAGCGGAGCGGGCGGGACGGGTCGAGGGTGCGGATGACGGTGGCCGGCAGGTCCGAGCCTGCACCGGAGATCGGGGGCCAAACCTGTTGGCCCCCGATCGACACGGTGTATTCGTACGAGGAGCCGGGTTGGAGTCGGTCCACGTCCACCAAGGCGTAGTGGTGCCCGTGTGCGCAGAACGAGGCTGCGCTCCACGAGCGATCGCCGACATGGACCGTGACCGTGGACCGTGTGCTCACCTCGACCCAGATCACCGCCGAAGTGGTGTCGGTGTGACGGAGCAGAGGCCCGATGACCAGACGACTCGATGGCATGAGACAGGTCTACCCCAGCACTGCCGTGCGGACACGGGTTGAGCCTGTCGAGGTGGTGGTGGCCGATCAGGTGGGGCTTCTCACGGCACGTCTGCGTAGCGGTGGCCAGTAGGCTGGTCTTGGACGTGACGAAGCAGGAGGGCTGAGGTGATCGATCCGGCCGAGGTGATGGCCGAGCTGGCCGAGCTCGAGAACCCGAAGGTACGCGCGGTGAACGAGCGGCACGGTGATGATCACGGCGTGAATCTCACCAAGCTGCGCGCGCTCGCGAAGCGGCTGAAGGCGCAGCACGAACTTGCACGTCAGCTCTGGAAGACCGATGACACCGCGGCGAAACTACTGGCGCTACTGATCTGCCGTCCGAAGACGTTCGACGCTGACGAATTGGACGGCATGGTGCGCACTGCGCGCACACCCAAGGTGCAGGACTGGCTCGTCAATTACGTCGTGAAGAAGAACTTGCACGCCGAGGAGCTGCGCCAGGCTTGGATCGCGGACACGGATCCGGTGGCCGCGAGCGCAGGCTGGGCGCTGACAGCCGACCGCGTGGCGAAGAGGCCCGACGGACTCGATCTTGCGGGGCTGCTCGGTGTCATCGAAGCGGAGATGCGCGACGCCCCGGACCGCCTGCAGTGGGCGATGAACACCTGCCTGGCTCAGATCGGAATCGAACACACCGAGTATCGGGCCAGGGCAATCGATATCGGTGAACGCCTGGGCGTGCTGAAGGACTACCCGACATCACCGGGCTGCACATCGCCGTTCGCTCCCACCTGGATTGCCGAAATGGTGCGTCGGCAGGAGGCGAAGTAGAACCGTGGCCGAGAAGACGATCGGGATCTACCTGTTCGACGGCTTCGAAGAGCTGGACGCATTGGGGCCGTGGGAGGTTCTCGCGAGCTGGACCCAGCGGCATCCGACTGATGGCTGGCGCGTTCGACTTGTCGCCGACACGATGTCCCCGGTGCGGGCTGCGAAGGGCTCGGTGATTGCCCCGCAAGAGGTTCGAGGCGCAGATCTGGACGTGGTCGTCGTTCCCGGAGGGGATGGGTCTCGGGTCGTCATGCACGACCCGCAGGTGCTCGACTGGCTACGGAACTCGAAGGAGTCGGGTGCGGTTGTCGTCAGTGTGTGTACCGGTGCGCTCGTTCTTGCCGGCGCGGGTTTGCTTCGCGATCGTCCCGCTACGACGTATTTCGCTGCCTTCGACGAACTCCGCGCCGTCGACAGCTCGATCGATCTTCGCGTCGACGAGCGGTGGGTCGACGATGGCGACATCGTGACCGGTGCTGGCATTTCCGCCGGCATCGACATGGCGTTGCACCTGGTGGACCGGTTCGCAGGCACCGAACGGGCGCGCGAGGTGCGTCGGCATATCCAATACGACCCCGAACCGCCGGTCTGACCGGAGCACTGCCGGTGCGGTGGTCGTCATCGTGGCGGTTGGGTATGGGTGTCGAGAAATTTCTGTGTCAGATCGGCGATCTCAGCTGCGTGCTCGTGGAAGAGGTAGTGGTGGCCGTCGAGGATCGTCACCTGCTGAATCGACGGATTGCTGATGGCCGCGTGGTGGGACGACTCCCATTCGGGGTCGGCGTCGAGCGACGATGACGCGAGTATCGACAGTGCGGGCATGTCCGGTGGGAGTTGTGTGCCTTCGATCGCCCGCACGTTCTCCGATTCACGTGCTGCCTCGTCGAGCATCGTGGGATTCAGCACCCACGAGTACCCGCGCAGATACAGGTCTTGTTGTTCCGGTGTGTACTCGCCGGAGCGACCGAGACTGTCCTCGTAGTCGGCGACCAGTCCGAGGTAGTCGGTGCTCTTGTCGAGCGCGATCAGATCGCGAACCCCGCCGACGGCGGTGACTCCGGACATCCACATCGGCCACGCCGGGTCGGATTGGGCAAGTTCAGCGGTGAATCGTTCGTCGTCGATTCCCACGATTGCGGCAATTTCGTCCGGGTGGTGATCGGCCCACCACATTGCATACAAACCGGAAATGGAATGCGGCATAAGGACGTACGGGCCGTCCTCGCCAAGTTCTTGGAGTGCCGCACGAATCTCGTCGACGATGTTCTCGCTGGTGCGTGGAGCATCGGTCCAGTCGCTGAGGCCGAGGCCGAAGTTCTCGATGGTGACGACCGTGTTGTGCTCCGCCAGTCGCCGCGCAAGGGGTGCGAAGTCGAGGATCGGCACCGGTGTTCCCAATCCGGGCATGAGGACGATCGTTCGGGGACCCGAGCCCTGGATCGCGACACTCATCCGGTGGCCGTCGACGTCGACATACCGGTGAACGGAACCGATTTCCTGCTCGATGGCCTGCTTGTCGCGCGGAGTTTGCCAGTGGTGGAACGCCGCGGACAACGCAACCGCCAGAACGATCGCCATCACGATCGCGGTGAGGATTCGTCCCAGAACTCGAAGAAGGCGGCGCGGTCGCAATCGATTCGACTCCACGTGGACACCGTAGCCGACCGGCCTCGGCTCGCTAGCTCCCCTGCTCGGTGTGGACAGTGTCCACCGCGTCGGTCATCGTGACGAGGAAGTCCCGGATGGTCTCGACCTGATCCGACGAGAAGGTGTCCATCGCCGAGACTGCCTGGGAGATCAGCGGGCCGAAGAACTCCAGTCCGAGGGCCTTGGCTTCGGGTGTGACCGTGAGGATTACTCGCCGACGGTCCGCGGTGTCACGCTCACGTTGCACATAGCCGGCCTCGGTCATTCGGTCCAGCAGGGCGGTGACGGAAGCGACGTTCAGGCGCAGATGGGTGGCGAGCCAGCCGGGTGTCGAGGGTGTGCCTGCCCGTTCGTTGTCGAGTAGTCCGATCAGGGCGCGAAGGTCGGTCGCATGCAGATCGTGCCGCTGCGCGAAGCGTGAGCCGAGCAGGTCCAACTGCATGGTCAGTGTCCGCAACCGGTGCACTATGTCGTGTCCGCTATCGAGGTTGTCATGGTCGGTCATGTCATCTCCTGCGACTTTCACGTGCGTACTCGAGCAACCTGCGTAGTATCTCGATTGTCAAAATATTAGATCATGGAGGTACTAATGGCTCTCTCCACGATTACCCAGTTTGCCGACACTGCTGAAGGGGGCGCCTTCTACCGCGCGTACGACGCAGTTCTGTCGAAGTGGCCCGAGGACACGAGGGGATCGAGCATCGAATCACGATTCGGATCGACCCGAGTGAATTCCTGTGGGCCCGAGGGCGCGCCGCCCCTTCTACTACTGCCCGGTGCCGGTGCCACCTCCACGGTGTGGTTCGACAACGTTGCAACGTTGAGCCGCGCACACCGCGTCCACGCGGTGGATCTGATGGGTGATGCCGGACGTAGTGTGCATACCGGAGATGCCATCCGGAACGTCGCCGACCTGCTGGATTGGCTCGGCAGTGTCGTCGACTCGTTGGGGTTGGCCCGACCGAGCATCGTTGCCCACTCGTACGGGGCGATGATCGCACTGGCCTATGCAATCCGCACACCCGGGCGCGTCGACCGGCTTGTGCTGCTCGATCCGAATTCATGCTTCGCCGGTATGAGGCCGAGCTACCTACTGCACGCCTTGCCGATCCTCGTGCGGCCGACCCAGAAGCGAGAGCGGGCATTCATCGACTGGGAAACCGAAGGTGCACAACTCGATCCGGATTGGATGACTCTCCTGGCGCGAGGGGCCGCAGACTTTCCGAACTCGAGAACCATCGTTCCCAAAAGACCCAGCGCGGCGGCACTGTCGACGCTGTCCGTCGACACCACGGTCGTCCTGGCCCCACGAACCAAGGTTCACGACACCGGCAAAGTCGAGCGATCTGTTCGAACCTCGTCGAGTACGGCCCATGTCACCGTCTTGTCCTCCGGCACCCACCACACTCTCCCGATGGAGCCGAGCGGCGAACTGAATGCGGTGCTTCGCGAGGCTCTTGGCTGCTGAGCGGATGCGCGCACTCAGGTTTGCTCCTCGGATGCCATTACGGCGAGGTAGCGCTCGGTGATGTGTCTTTGAACTGCTCGGGTAAAGGGGGCACCGAGTCGTGTCCACCATCGTCCGGGCCGTGAGAACGCCGTGATCGTGAATGTCACGGTGTCGTCGGCATTTCTTTCGACGCAGAACCGTTCCTCGCCCTGTTCGGGGTGTCCTGTCACTGTGCCGTAGGCGAAGCCTCGTCGCCCCGGCTCGTCGATGACGTAGACCACCCGACAGGGTGCAGTTACACGAACCGGCCCGTAGCCGAGTATCAGGTCGACTCGTGACCCCGCTGTTGCGCTGCTGTTCTCGGAATCAACGGTCAACCCCGCAGCTCGATGCATTTCCCACCGCAACAGCCGATCCGCCGCGATCGTGAATGCTCGGTCGCCCTCGCCTACGGTTCGTGAGCGATGAATATGGTGAAAGCCGTCAGGCATGTGACGTGCGGTGGCACCAACTTCTGCATAGGTGAAATGTGCCTGCTTCTGCATTCGAAACTCCCAATACTCCGATGGCTGTCACCGGTCGGATACGAGCCCGTCCAGCCGGGTGAGGGTCGACTCCATACTGCGTCTCGTTGCTGTCGAAAGGCGACGGATCAAGGGCTTGGTGAGCTTCGATTCGCCCTACAACACCGTGGGGATCGGCTGCTGCCACTCCTCGAACGCACCCTGACCACCAGCTGAGCTTCGCGCTCTTGAAAACCAGGCGTCAGAGTCGCTGGTAGATCTCGCGACGATGCCCCACGCTCAGGACGAGTACCAGGAGTTGATTGTCCTCGATTTCGTAGACGATCCGGTAGTCGCCGGTTCGTACTCGCCATTCCCCGCGGCCCCCTACCAGCCGTGTCGCTGCGGGCGGGCGCGGTTCGGTGGCCAGCAGTTCAATGGCCGCCTGCAAGCGCCGGCGCACCGGTGGATCGAACTTGCGCAACTGTCGGCTCGCTGCGGGGGTCAGCTCGACTGTGTACGTCATGCAAGGCCCAGATCGGCCTTGACCTCGTCCCACGGTATCGGCGCCACACCGTTCGATTGCATCTCGGCGCGAGCCTCCTCGGCAGCGCGTATATCGGCCATGTCCTCGGCCAGTTCGATAAGGCGATCGAGGTCGTCTGCATCGATCACCGCCGCGATCCGGCGACCACGGCGAGTGACATATACGGGCTGATGCTCGGTGCGAGCGCGATCGATGATCGTCGCAAGTTGAGAGCGCGCATCTGAGATGCTCAGAGCGACCGATTCCGACATGTACTAATTGTACGTAACGGTCGGAAGGGTACAACAGATCCCAGGCTTGAATCAGGGTTCTCGAACCTGGAGCACGAGTTTGCCGCGGGTGTGGCGGCCACGGCTGTGAACGAGGGCGTCACCGGCGTCTTCGAGTGGGTATACGTTCTCGATCACCGAATGAATCGCTTCTGCTGCAACCAGTTCAGCGATTGCGCTGAGGTGCGCTGCGTTGGGGCGCACCAGAACCAGATGTGTTCGGTATCCGCCGATCACGCGTGACTTCAGCATGGACGTGACGGAGTCGACGGCAGTCTGCACGGTCGGGTTGGTCGTCATATAGACCCCGTCATGGGCCAGTACCGGCGCGCAGGTGCGCGCACTTTCGCGGCCGATCGTGTCGAATACGATCTTCTGGTCACGGACCGTTTCGGTGAACGGTGCCTCGGTGTAGTCGACGACATGATCGGCACCGAGGTCTCGCACCGCGTCGATGTTGTTTGGTCCGCACACTCCGGTCACGGTTGCGCCTGCGTGACGGGCGATCTGGATCGCGTAGTGGCCGACACCGCCTGCTGCACCGACAATGACGATGGGCGCACCTGCTTGGATCTTTGTGAGTCCGTGCAGCGCTTGCCAGGCTGTCAAACCCGCGACCGGTAGCACGGCTGCCTCGAGATGGCTGATCGATCGGGGTTTGCGGGCCACGACACGTGAGTCGACCGCGATGTACTCCGCGTAGCCGCCCATTCGGCCGAAGGTTGTCTGCATGGCGAGCACGTCGTCGCCGATCTCGAAGTCGGCGACGGATTCACCACGGCCTACGACGACTCCGGATACGTCGCTGCCTGGGATGAGCGGCGGTCTTCCGGAGAAGTGCCGGAACACGTATTTCCCGTCGCGGAATTGCCAGTCCCGAGGGTTGACCCCAGCTGCATGTACTTCGATCAGGACCTGATGGGCCGACGGTGTGGGTGTCGGCCGCTCCCCGTAGCGAAGCACTCCGGGACCGCCGTGTCGTTCGAAATATATCGCCTTCATTGCCTCGCCCCTTTGCGGTCTCATTTTGAGACTCCAAGCTAGCAGTGTGAGTCTCGTTTTGAAACCCTCGCGGGTAGTGTGGTGGTGTGCGCTACGAAGAACTGGCCGACCTGCCGTGCTCCATCACGCGCCCGTTGGTGGTGTTCGGCGACCGATGGACGCTGTTGGTTCTCAAGTTCGCCTTCTCCGGGGTGCGGCGCTTCAACACGTTCCAGGAAACGTTGGGGATTTCACGCAGCCGACTACAAGACCGGCTGGACAGACTTGTCGAGCACGACATCCTGACCAAGCAGCGCCCCTCCGGTAGCCGCCACTCGGAGTATCGGCTCACCACTAAAGGGCATGCCATCTACCCGATTCTCATGGCGATCAAGGACTGGGGCGACACCTACATGGCTCCGGACGGGCCTCCAGTCATCTACCAACACCATGAATGCTCGGGCGAAGCGCACGTTCGGCTCGAATGCGGTGAGTGCCGCACCGAGATATCGGCACGCGATATAGACCCGAAGCCCGGGCCTGGCATATCGCCTCATTCGCCGACCTGAGCGGGCAGGCTTCCGCGGCGATGAACCCGATGAGGTGCCTTTACGCGACGTCGCGGTACAGGCGCCAGAACCAGAATGTGCCACCGGCCAGACACACTCCACCCGAGCCGACTGCGCCGACCAGAAGCAGCATCGTGCCCACCGCGATCAGCGTCACCAGGCATGCAACCTGCACTGCTGTTCGGGTGGGCACAGCACATACGATGCCGAAAATCAGGTGTGTCGGCAACGAGACCGGCCGCAAGTAGGGTGGTCACGACCGATGACGAACGAGGAGGCTTCACATGACCGGCGAATGGCGCCCCGACCCCGGCCGTCAGTTCGAGTTCCGTTGGTGGGATGGGCAGAACTGGACCGACAACGTCGCGTCGCAGGGGCAGACCTTCAAAGCACCATTGAACGCGCCGGTGCAGCCCCAGCAGCCCCAGCAGCCCCAGCAGCAGGTTCAGCAGGTTCAGCAGCCGCCTCTGCAGCCGCAGCAGCAGCCGCAGCAGGGGTCCGTCGACGGATTTGCGGGCATCTCGGGCGAACTGGTCGATGGGCGCTTCAGCGAGAAGGAAGACAAGCCGATCGCGACGCAGAATTCCAAGCTTCTGCGCGTGCGCCTCGGGGAGCCGTTCATGGCCCGTCAGGGTTCGATGGTGGCTTACCAGGGCAACGTCGACTTCGCTTATCAAGGCGGGGGCGCGACTCGATTCTTCAAGTCCGCCATCAGTGGTGAAGGCCTGCCGCTGATGCGGTGCCAAGGTCAAGGCGATGTCTTCCTCGCCGACACGGCCCGCGACGTTCACATCCTCGAACTGCGGGATTCGGGCCTGTCGATCAGCGGCAAGAATGTGCTTGCGTTCTCGGAGAGCCTGCAATGGAACATTGAGCGGGTGAAGGGCGGCGGCATGGTGACGGGCGGGTTGTTCAACACCACGCTGCGCGGTACCGGATGGGCCGCGATCACCACCGACGGTCCTCCCGTCGTGCTGAACGCCGCCGAGGCGCCAACCTTCGTCGACACCAACGCCGTCGTCGCGTGGTCGGCGCACTTGCAAACGGAACTCAAGACCAGCTTCAAGGCGGGTGCCCTCATCGGCCGCGGTTCCGGCGAAGCCATGCAGGTGGGATTCGCCGGCCAAGGTTTCGTCATCGTGCAGCCGTCGGAAGGTATTCAGATCCCGGGGCAGGCGTAGTTCCTGGTTTCCGCAAGGTTCCGTGATCTCACGTGACCGATCGGCCGGGGTGCCTACGGTGCGTCGCGATACTGGAGCCAGAAGCAGCATCGTGCCCACCGCGATCAGCGTCATCAGGTATACAACCTGGACTGCTGTTCGGGTGGGCACAATGAATGCGATGCCGACATTCGGGTGCGACCGCAAGGAGATCGGCCGCGTATCGAGAAGTTCGAAAAGATCCGGACCTGCCCACGACGGAAGCGACATTCTCGTGACTGACTCCGCAACCACCGTGTCCTCCGCGCAGTCGAAGGCCGCCGCCGCGAAAGGGGCGAGCCGCGTCGTGCGTCGTCGGGATCGTCGCAAGGCCGAGATTGTTCGCACCGCAACGGAACTGCTGTGTCTGCACGGGTGCTGAATCAGTCCTCGCTGTGAATTCGGCTGTCGTTACCCGGACCGAGGAAGGTGGCACTTCGGGAGGACGTGGTCGACACCGCTCCCTGAATGTTCAGTCTCGAGAGCTACTCGTCCGTCCGGTCGATATGACCTGTTAACGTGTGGTGCGGGTCATGCATAACCCTTCCTTCGAGGACACCACCATGGATTTCACCTTGGACGGCACCGCGCAGAGTGTGCGTCAGATGGCCGCCGATTTCGTCGACGCGGAGATCATTCCGAACATTCGGGATTGGGACCGTAACGAGTCGGTCGACATCGGGATCGTCGAACGGCTCGGAGAACTCGGCTTCCTGGGGCTCACCATCGACGAACAATACGGTGGCACCCCGGTGGACATGCTCGGTTACGCCCTGGTGTGCGAGGAACTGGGCCGTGGCGACTCGTCGGTTCGCGGCATCGTGTCGGTATCGCTCGGTCTGGTCACCAAGACCATCGCCGCCTACGGCACCGAAACGCAGAAGCAACAGTGGTTGCCGCAATTGACCAGCGGCGATGCTCTGGGGTGCTTCGCGCTCACCGAACCGGACAGTGGCTCCGATGCCGGATCCCTGCGTACGCGCGCGAGGTGTGACGGAGACGATTGGATACTCAACGGCGAGAAGATGTTCATCACCAACGGTACGTGGGCCAAGGTGGCATTGGTTTTCGCCCGGACCTCCGACGACGGCGGCAAGGGGATCACCGCGTTCCTCGTCCCCACTGGCAGCGACGGCTTCACTGCGACCCCCATCCACGGCAAACTCGGGTTGCGGGGGCAGGCCACTGCTTCTCTGTCCTTCCAGGACGTACGCGTACCGGATTCCGCACGTCTCGGCGAGGTCGGAAGAGGCTTCTCGATCGCATTGTCGGCGTTGGCAAAAGGCCGCATCTCCGTTGCGGCCGGTGGTGTGGGAGTCGCGCAGGCGGCGCTGAACGCGGCGGTGCAGTACTCGACGGAGCGAACCCAGTTCGGAGTACCGATCGCATCGAAGCAGTTGGTTCAGGAGTTGCTTGCGGACTCGGCTCTGGACATCGAATCGGCAAGGCTGTTGACGTGGCGCGCCGCATCGCTCGTCGACACAGGTGCCTCCTCCAAGGAGATCGCTGTGCCGTCGTCGATGGCCAAACTCGCCGCCAGCGAAACGGCGGTGCGGGTCAGCAACAACTGTCTGCAGGTGTTCGGCGGCTACGGTTTCATCGACGAGTACCCGATGGGCAAGTACCTCCGCGATGCGCGGGTGTTGACCTTGTACGAGGGCACCAGCCAGGTTCAGAAGCTCATCATCGGACGTTCGCTGACCGGAATCGACGCGATGTGACAGGTGATTTTCCGACTTACCCAGGCCAGCGAACCGCAAGGGGCAGCACATGATCCGAACCATTCGTGTGATCGGCGCAGGTGCGATGGGGCGGGGTATCGCGCAGACCGCCATCGCCGCAGGAGTGAGGGTGGAGTTGACCGATGTGTCGGCACAGGCGGTCACCGATGCGGTCGAGTTCGTCTCCGCCATGATGCGTCGGTCGGTCGAGAAGGGCGTGCGCACCTCCGAGGAAGCGGCCGCCGCCTTGGATCTCCTGCGGACAGGAGTCGCGCCCACCGAGGCAACCGATTCGGTCGATCTCGTCGTCGAAGCTGTCGTGGAACGGCTCGACGTGAAGCAGCAACTGTTCGCCGAGCTCGAAAAGGCAGCGCCACGAGCGTTGCTCGCCTCCAATACGAGCTCGATCCCCATCTCCGCGATCGCCTCCGTTCTCGAGCATCCGGAGAACATGCTCGGCCTGCACTTCTTCAACCCGGTCCCGCTGATGAAGCTGGTCGAGGTCATTCCCGGCATGCACACTTCCCCGACGACCGTCGAGGCAGGACGTGGATTCGCCGCACGTCTGGGACACACCCCGGTGCTCGCGCAGGACACACCTGGATTTCTCGTCAACCATCTCGGTCGCGCACTGGTGACCGAGGCGCTGGCACTGCTGTCGGAACAGGCTGCGTCGGTTGCCGATATCGACCGGATCGTACGAGACGTACTGGGATTCAAGATGGGCCCGTTCGAGCTGATGGATCTGACGGGACTCGACGTGTCCCATCCGGTGATGATCAACATCTCGAAGGGCTTCTACGGCGATCCACGATTGCGGCCGTCGCCGCTGGCCGAGGCCCGTGTCGTGGCGAATCTCCTGGGGCGTAAGAGCGGTGCGGGCTTCTACGTCTACGTCGACGGGCGTCCTCAGGTGTCAGCAGAGTCGGCAATCGCGGCGGATCCCGGCGCGACGTCCGTTCATGTCCACGAGAACTCCGCTCTGGCCGCCGCACTTCTCGAAGCTGGGGTCGAGGTAGTCGAAAACTCCTCTCCTACAGCGGTATCGCTTGTCACGCCGTGGGGTGAGCCCGTTCATCGGGCAGCGCTGGCGGCCGGGCTGGACACCGCACGCACGATCGGTGTCGATCCCCTGAGTGTGGGGACCGGTCGGCTCGTAGTGGTGATCCCGCCTTCTCTCGAACCGAATGCCGGTCGCGCCGCCGTCCAGGCGATCGCGGCCGTGAACGATCATCTGACCGTCACCTCGGACGGACCTGCGCCGGTGGCACAGCGCATCCTCGCATCGGTGGTGAATCTCGGCTGCGCGCTTGCAGAACAGTCGATCGGGAGCCCCGGCGACATCGACCTCGGTGCTCGGCTCGGGCTCGGTTACCCGGCCGGCCCGCTCGAACTCGGGGACACGTCGTCGCCGGACACGATCGTGTCCATCCTCGACGGCCTGAAACAGTACACGGGCGACCCGCGCTACCGAGCGAGTGGCTGGCTGCGTTCGCGCGCAGAACTCGGAATGTCACTGACCGACAGGGGAACGTCACCAGTCGACCTGATCGGCCAGCCCGCTGCGGCCCACAACTCCGGCAAGGATCGCCCGTCCGCACGAAGCACCTGACCGATCCTTGGGTCTACCCGCTGCCGGTGTCAGCCGACTGGAGAAAGCTGCCACGGGCCGTCGCCATCCAACTCCAAACGCTGAGTGTGGTGCTGGTCGACGGTGCTTCGGTGCGCGACACTGACCAACATCGTCTCCGGTGCTTCGTCACGGATCAGCTTGTACAACGAGTATTCCAGTCCCTCGTCCAGTGCTGAGGTGGCCTCGTCGAGGAAGACCAACTTCGGTGTGATCATCAGTATCCGCGCGAACGCCACCCGTTGTTGTTCGCCGGGCGAGAGGATCGCCGTCCAATCGGCTTCTTCGTCAAGACGGTCGACGAGGTGGCCGAGCTGTACCTTCTGCAGAACCCGTCGCAGCGCGGCATCGTCGATTTCGCTCGGTTCGGCCGGATATTCGACGGCGGTGCGCAAGTCGCCGAGTGGGAGATACGGGGTCTGTGACAGGAAAAGGGTCTCCAGTCCGGCCGGACACCTGATCTCGCCATCGCCGTACGGCCACATCTGCGCAAGGGTGCGCAGGAGGGTCGTTTTACCACTGCCGGAGCGGCCCTTGACGACCAGCGCGTCGCCCGGCGTCAAGCGCAGCGACAGGTCGTCGATCAGGACCTCACCATCGGGTTTGCGGACATCTATGGAGTCCAACTCGAGCGCATCGTCGAGATCGGTCATCGAGATCGTGGGGAGCTCACGCGATTGCCGGCTGGCCGTCATCAATCCGTCGAGACGTATCAGTGAGGCACGATAGTTTGCGAAATCGTCGTACGCCTCGCGGAAGAACGACAACGAATCGTGGATATTGGAGAACGCTCCGCCTGTTTGCTGGAAGTCACCGAGACTGATGTCACCGGCGAACACTCTCGGCCCCTGGATCGCATACGGGAACAAGACCGCACTTTGGTTCACGCCGAAGTTCCATCCCGTGAACTTCACCGTCCGGTAGACGATCTGCCACGCGTTACGGATCACTGCCGCGAAGCGCGTCATCAGCGTGGAGTGCTCAGCGCGCTCGCCTCGATAGAACGCCACGTTCTCGGCGGTGTCGCGCAGCCGAACCAACGCGTATCTGAAGCTAGCGGTAGTGAACTCTCGAATGAAGTTCAGTTTGATCAACGGGTGCCCGATCCAGAACGCGACCACCGTGGTCATCAGGACGAACATCAACAGGAAGAACATCATTCCGCGAGGGATCTCGACGCCGAATATATTCAGCGGACCGGACAGATCCCACAGGATCTGAGTGAAGGAGAAGACCGAGACAACAGATCCGATGGCGCCGATCGCCGTGCCGCCACCGACCGACAGTTGTCGAGACGTCACGACGAACGACTCGATGTCCTGCTCGATACGCTGATCCGGGTTGTCGATGGTGTTGTCGATGAACCGACCGCGGTAGAACGCGCTCTTGCCGAGCCAGTCGTTGGTGAACCGGTCGGTCAGCCACACGCGCCAGCGGATATCGAAGGCGAGGCTCAGGTAGATATGGAGCATTCCGCGCGCGACGTGAAGTATTGCGAGAACGACGAATACGACGATCGCATCCCAGAACGCCCCTTCGGCCGCTTCGATCGCGGCCGCGTCTCCTTGTGCCAGTCCGGCCACTCCGCCTTGGAGGGCAGTGAACACGTCGTTGCCCATGAAGGTGAACAAGACGTTCAGGCGGACCGCGGCGAGCGTTACCAACAGCAGCAACGCGTAGAACAGGCAGGCCTTCCAACCACCCGGGCCGACGTAGTACTGGCCGCTGATCCGCCAGAACTGACGCCCCCACTTCGTCGTCCGGAACAGCACGGCGATGATGGCCACGAAACAGACGGAAGTGATCCCAAACGTGATGAGAAGCCATTTCAGGCTCTCGACGAGCTCGTTGCTCCAGTCTCTCGAGGCTTCCATTCACACTTCCTCATCACGATGAATCGGTAGGCGAGATGGCGTAGCCTAACCCCGCCGATGCCCGCCGCAAGGAAGAACGCCGAAACCGAGACTGCAGTGATGAATACGAGGAGTAGATCCTCGAGGAGAATGGGTGATGTGCCCCCTCGATCAGCGGGTGAGCTGCTCGAGTTCTGCCAGGTTGGCTGCCATCCCGTCGCGCCACACCGACATCCGGTGGGCCACGATCGTGCCCTCCTTGTCCGGATGCTGGTCGATGAAATCGGAGAACGGTGACCGGCCTGTGCCCAGCTTGGCCCACTGGCGAACGACGGCACCGTCCTTGTTCGGGTCGACTTCGAAGCCCCAGAAGGCGAATGGTGAACTCTCCGAACCAACGCGCCACACCCAGCGGCGGCCGTCCTCGACCTCGACGATCTCGGACTCGGTTTCCCACTCACCCAGCTGCGAGTTGGCGTTGTGGCCCCGGAACCGGGCACCCACAGCGACGCCAGTTGCTCCGTCCAGCCACTCCACCCGCTGCAGTTCGCCGTCGGTGCGGGTCGGCAATTCGATGTCGGTGATCAACGACCAGGCGTGTTCAGGGCTGCACTTCAGATGCTCGGAGACTTCGACGGTTGGGGTATCACGCAGACGCATGGAGCTCCTTCAGGTGTCGAACGAGAGTGGAGATACATGGGCGTTCTCCTGTGCTGAAACTTTATGTGCCGCTGGCTCGGGTTCGCGAACTGATGGGTTGGTAATCAGGCTGAACGGGTGTCTCGCCCCACCGGTCAGTCGACGTACGGTCTATGTTTGCGGCGTCGGACATCCAGAGCGTGACGCGTGGTTGCCGATGCCGACCGGCATTCCATCGGAGGTGACTCGGCGGTTCCTCGAGGAGGTCTCGTGGTTCTTCGCCGCGAACCCGCTCCCGCGCTGAGTGAAAACTCACTGTGACCTGCGGAGAGCCGATGACGGGAATCGAACCCGCGTATTCAGCTTGGGAAGCTGATGTTCTACCATTGAACTACATCGGCGTGCATGATATTGGGCGCCCGTAGGCAAGGCCCAACACCCTGCGGCGGCAACATTAGCAGACGTCGGCGGCGTATCAGCGCGTGGGCGCGCGACTTTCCAGTACACAGAATTCGTTGCCTTCGGGGTCGGCGAGAACCACCCACGACGATGCGCCTTGACCGACGTCGGCGTGCACCGCGCCCAGCTCGAGCAGACGGCTCACTTCGATGATCTGATCGTCCGGTCGGAAGTCGAGATGGAGTCGATTGATCGTCTTCTTCCCGTCCGGAACGGCGAGAAACTGCACTTCGGGCATGCTGCCGCCGGGTGGGGTGAGAAGCACGTCGCCCTCTTCGTCCTCGGTGGCATCCCAGCCGAGCGCTTCCGCCCACCAGCGCCCGAGCCGACTCGGGTCGAGAGAATTGACGATCAGTGCTTCCCATCGCAGACCCATGTCCGAACGCTACCGTCGTCGACCCGCTAACCTCTACCCGTGCTGCTCTCCGATCGTGACCTCCGCGCCGAAATCGATTCCGGACGTCTGGGCATTGAACCGTACGACCCGGCGATGGTGCAGCCGTCCTCGGTCGACGTGCGTTTGGACAGCCTGTTCCGGGTCTTCAACAACACCAAGTACACGCACATCGACCCTGCTCAGCGACAGGATGAGCTCACGAGTCTGGTCGAACCCGGCGAGGGGGAGCCGTTCGTCCTGCATCCTGGGGAGTTCGTTCTCGGGTCGACACTCGAGGTGTGCTCCTTGCCCGACGACCTGGCCGGCCGACTCGAAGGCAAGTCCTCGCTGGGTCGACTCGGCCTGTTGACCCACTCGACCGCCGGCTTCATCGACCCCGGCTTCAACGGGCACATCACTCTGGAACTGTCGAACGTCGCGAACTTGCCGATCACGCTGTGGCCGGGCATGAAGATCGGGCAGCTCTGCCTGCTGCGCCTGTCGAGCGCCGCTGAGCACCCGTACGGAAGCTCTGCGGCGGGCTCGAAGTACCAAGGCCAACGCGGACCGACCCCGTCCCGGGCCTACCTGAACTTCGTCCGCGACTGAATCGCCGCCACCGACTTTCTACGCCGGCGGACCACGTACATGATCTCGTCGACCACCTGGTCCAACCGTCCGTTCACGGTTGCCGCCGAGTACCGCAGAACCAGCCAGCCCCCGAGTACGAGCTCGTTCTGCCTACGCCGATCATTGGTGAACGTGTGCGGATCGCTGTGGAACTCGCGGCCGTCGATCTCCACGATCACCCGCGACCGATAGTCCACCAAGTCGCCATAGTACGGTCCGACCGGCGCATTGATTTCCATGAAGAATCCGCGTGCGGTCAACCCTCTTGCCACCATGCGCTCCGGCTCCGAAGCGGTGAACGGGCACGCGGTGCGTAGCTGTCGGCGAATCTCGGTGACTCCGCGCATGCCGGTGGCCTCCTCGCATCTCCTGCGTAATGCACGAGAGGTCACTTTTCCCGACAGCGCACCGTCGAGGGAACGCTCGAGGTCGGCGCCCGGAAGAACCGTCGCGATGTCGATGCAGGTCTGTTCGGCGGAAACGACGGGCAGGCCGTACAGGTGGTCGGCAGGCCCGACGTCAGCCCTGCGATGGAGGACCAGCCACGCTGGACTTCTCACCTGTGTGGACATCGGGACCGTCGCTTCGACTATGGGCGGCTCGTCGGGAAGAATGCCCCACAACCAGGCCGCGGTGCGATGGCTCAGTACCGCGGCAGGCTTCCACACGACCACCGCTCTGCATCGCGTGAGGTAGGTCGGCTCGTCGAACGAGTAGACCGAAGGCAACACCCTGTTCAGGGTGCCGTTCTTCGTACGGCGAGATATGGCACTGCGCGTCAGCCCGGACGACAAAAGCTCAGCCCGCGTAAATATCCCGAATTCCCCCACACACCGACCTTGCGGCAAGAGGCGAGGCGATGGAAGCCCGGTGCCGCCAAATGTGGATGGAACGGGAGTCAGTGCACACAAACCTACTTCGGGGCCTGAATTCGGTCGGAGAAGGCGATTGGTGTGCACTGAGTCCCGCCCCCGACACGTCTAGGCTGGCGACGTGGTCGAACGGATCGTGATGAAGCCCAAGTCGGGCGACGCGGCGTTGTTGTACGTTCCAGATTCCATACGCCCTGGTCAGCCGGTCGCGGTGGTCTACTACCTGCACGGCCGAACCGGTACGAACACGGCCATCGATGACTGCGCCCCGTTGCGCGACGGCCTGATCGCTGCAGGGTATGTGGTGGCGAGTCCACACCTGCACGGAGATCAATGGGGAAACCGCATTGCCCAGGACGATCTCGTAGTCCTGGACTCGGACATCGCAACCAAGTGGTCGGTCGACAAACGGTTCGTGATCGGCGAATCGATGGGCGCCACTGCAGCGGCCAACATGGTCCGGTTGCGGGAGTTGTCCGTGGACGCAGCCGTGTTCATTGCGCCGTCGTTGTCGATGCCAGCGGTGTGGGAGCGCGACGACGAGGGTGGTCGCGATTCGCTGATCAGTGCGTTCGGCGTTCACCCCACGGGGGCGGACCTGGAAGCGAAAACCGCCGAGTGGGATGCGGTTCGACACGATCCCATTGCGTACGTGGGCATGCATGCTGTGGTGTACGCCTCACCGGACGACCCCATCGCGAACATTGCTGCTGTGACGGGGCCGTGGGTCGACGCCGCTCGAGAAGCAGGCGCCCGAGTGCGGCTCGTGAAGGTGTCCGGCGACCACGTGTCGGACGATCATTACCGTCCGAACGACGTGGTCGCCTTCTTCGGCTCGTTCTGAATCAGTTCGCGTCGAGGGTGCGAGCCATACCACGCGTGACTGCAGCGGCGATGCTGGGTCGCAGTTCCGCCGCGGGGACGATGTGGTGCACCGAACCCACCTCGCGGGCACGCTCGATGTTGTGGATGGCCTCGAACTCCTTGGCTACCTCACCGAGCTTGGTGTTGCGGGCAGCAACCCTCTGCTCTTGCAGTTCGACGCCGATCCGTGCCTGCTCGGACTCGTCGGTGGTAGCGGCCAGGGCCGCTTCGAGTTCCTTGACGGTCGGGTCGGCCTTGGTGCGGGCGTTGACTTCGCGGGTGAACACGACCGCGGCGGCGGGGGCGCCGCCGAGCACGGAAGCGAAAGAGCCTTCCACGGCAAGAACTTCCATGTTGTCGTTGAGGGCTCCGGAGAACACCACGAACGCACCGCCGTGATACCGGGACACCACGCAGAACACGATGGGTCCGTCGAAGTTGACGATGGCCCTACCGATTTCGGCGCCGTACTCGAGTTGGATGTTGCGCAATGATTCCGGTGACCCGTCGAAACCGGACAGGTTGGCGAGCACCACGACGGGCCGGTTTCCGCTGGCCGCGTTGATGGCCCGAGCCGTCTTCTTCGACGAGTGCGGGAACAGCGTGCCCGATGTCCACTGGTCCGGCCCGTCCGCGGGGAAGCGACCCTTACGGGGGATCGCCCGCGATTCGATGCCGATCACGCTGATCGGGTTGCCGTCCAGGTGCGCGTCGAACACCACGGAGGTATCCGCACCGGCCATGTCGGCCCAGCGCTCGAGCACCGAGTGGTCCTGGTCGACGACCGAACGCATGACGGTTCGAATGTCGAACGGCTTCTTGCGTTCCGGGTTGGTCTCCGACGAGAAGATCTCACCGACGGTGGTGAAGTCACTCGACGGGTGCACGTGCGGATAGCTCCGGACGTCGCGCTCGATCGGGTCGGTGGTCTCCGCCTTGCGGGGGAAACGCTCGCCAGGGGCCAGGTAGGAGTGCTCGTAGTGGGCGAACAGAACCTCACACGCTGCGGCGAGGTTCGGGGCCCAGTACTGCGCCTGGCCGTTCGGGCCCATCACACGGTCGTAGCCGCCGATGCCGAAGTTGTCCTCGGCCGAGACGCCGCCGGAGTAGTCGAGGGACTGCTTGCCGGTGAGCACCATTGCACTGTCCGGGGTCATCACGAGAATGCCCTTGGTGTGCGTGAGCATGGTCGCTTCGGCATTCCAGTACGGCTGGGCCCCGACGTTGATACCCGCGACGATCACGTTGATCTCGCCGCCGTTCTGCGTGAATGTGACGATCCGGCGCAGCGCACGCGAGACCCAGTCCATGTTCTCGGTGCCGCTGTCCATCGAGATGGTGGCACCCGACGAGAGTGTGAACCATTCGACGGGTGCACCGATCTTCTCGGCCATGTCGATGGCGGCGACGACGCGGGAGCACTCGGCTTCTGCGACCGTGCCCAGCGCCTTCGTCGGATCACCGAACAGTGCGACACGAGTCATGCCCTCGGGGTACCGCTTGGTCGGGGTGGTGACCACGCCGACGACGATGCCCGCCTTGTTCTTTCCATACGGACGTTCGACAGGGACAAGAGTTCCTAGAGCATCGAAGTCGTATTCCTCGAACGTGCCGCCGCGACCCTCGAGCTGAGGAATCAACTCGTACGGGTACACCGTTCCCCGGGCACGGGACCGCTTCACCTTCTGCGTGTACTCGTCCAGCGGCTGTAGCGGTTCGGTCGGTGGGTCGGTGATGTCGATGACAACACCGGCGCCGGAGCGGTAGGTGAAGCGCATGGCGACCTCGCGCGGCTCCGCCCCTGATGTTTCACGAATCCGGCCCATGATCATGATCTGTTCGAGCCCCGCGCCCACGGTGAGGCGTGCGACGTTGTTGGCGACGACGGAGATGCGGTCGGCCGGGATGTCGAGCACCGGCCACGCGTACAACACGACGCGGTTCGCGTCGAGGCGGCGCTGGTTTCCGCGGCGAGCCTGTTCACGGCGAATGCCGTCGAGGCACGACGCAAGGGTCCGCTCGATCACCGGCATCGCCACGATGTCACCCGATTCGTCGTATTGCAGGGTGAGGTCACGGATCTCGGCGAGGGCGATGAGCCGTTCATCGTCCGGATGTTCGTTGCCGACGAGACGGTAGAGGTACGTATCGGCTGCGGCCGGAAGGCGGGTTCCGGTGAAGTTCTTGAACCGCCACAGGTCGAGACGTTGGCCGGTGAGCGGATGCATGTCACGGATCGTCAGATCCTCTGCGAGGCCGGATTCCGTTGGGCGGAAGGTGAACTGATGCTCGCTGCCATTGGCTGCATCCAGTACGGTCACGGTGAACCGGCGATGTGATGCAATGGTGGGACCGGCTTCGAATTTTGTGAGCAATGCGGCGGACATCTCGTCGGCGTCGTCTGGTGCATCCGCCCAGGAGATGTACAGGTCGGCGACCAGTGTCAGTGGAGCCGCGGTATCGGGAGTGAGACCGGCGATGGCCGGCAACGTCGATTCGAGCGAACCGAAGTCCGAGATGGTCGACACAAGGTGGAGTTGCTCGCCGCGAAGATCGAAATTGCCGATGACATAAGGACGGCCGCCTTCTTCGAACGTTTTGACGTCGAGGAGGTCGCGAATGTTGTAGTAGCGGCGGGTGGTTGCCTCGAGGAGTGCACACAGGTCGGCGTCTCGTGATGCAATCCGTTGCGCGAGAATGCCGTTCAGCGGTTCGGGGACGGCTGCCAAGGCTTCGACCCGCTGCGCGTAGTCGGCTGCGTGCGGTTGCTCGGCCAGGTAGGCCAGGCTGCCGCGGACACGGTCGTAGACCTCTTCGCGTGCGCTCTGGATGTGCGGTTGCTCGAAGAATCGGTAGCGAAGATTGCGGGCGACGTCGCCGATCACGGGGTAGCGGACTTGCGTGGCCAGGATCAGCCGGTCCAGAACCTCCGAGAGTTCGTGTGAGCCGTCGGGCGCAGTGCTCTTGGTGAGCCAACGCTCGAGAAGGGCCGCGACCACGGGGATCTGGTTGTCCATGCGCTGCTGAGCCAGGAACAACCGGTACACCGCTTCTTCGACCTCTGCGGTGCGCTCGAGGTCGGTGACGTCGTAGTGCGTGAGCGCCTGAGAAAGCTTGGTGCGGAATGTTTCCGGCAGTCCTTCACGTTCGGCGTCGAGGGAGTGCAGGTAGGAGTGGAAGTGCTCGCGTGGGCTGTGCACGCTGTCCTGGGAGCGTTCCTCGCCCGGGGCGGGCCGGTTGCGAGAGAGTTCGCACACGTCGGCGAACGTGGTGAGCAGCGCCAGTTCGGCCTGCACGAGAGAGCAGTCGTTGGCCGGAAGCTGCTCGGACAGGCTGTCGTACTCGCCGAGCAGGGTGTGGGCTCGGTCGGCGCTGACGTCGTAGCCGGTCATCATCGCGCCGAGGGAACGCAGTCGTGCGCGTGCGTCGTCGTGGAGATCGGTTCCGGCGACGGGTGCGGGCAGGTCGAACTCCACGCGAGGGATGTGCGAGGTGGTGGTGTCCTCGGCGATCTGGTCGACCCGAACCAGAGGTGCGCCGGCATCGACCTGGGCGTTGACGGTGCCGAGGATCTCGCGGACCGTGCCGGCGTAGGGGGCGCGGATCGCGGTCTCCATCTTCATGGACTCGAGCACTACGAGGGTGGCACCCGCCTCGACCTCGTCGCCGACCGCGACGGGCACCGCGACCACGACCGCCGGGGCGGAAGCACGGACGACGCCGGCCTCGTCCTGGGTGATCTGATGACTGATGCCGTCGACCTCGACGAGGTACCCGGTCGGTCCGGCCACGGTGACGATCTGATGACGACGTCCACCGATGCTCAGGCGTGCCTCGAACTCACCGAGCTTGTCGACTTCGGCTTCGACCGGGCCGCTGTCTCCGTCGACGAGGTAGTGGTGCGGACCGATCTGCCCGACACGGAGTTTGTACGCCTGCCCCTGATAGGTCAGCTCCACGTCACGGCCGATGGCGTGGCTGGCGCGGGGGCGTCCGCCGCGGGCGGAGGCGAGGAACGAGGTGCGCTCGAGGGCTTCCTCGGCGTCGTAGACGGAAAGGGCGGCACTGACCAGTGCCACGTCGGCGACCTTGCTCGGCTCGGTGGGCTCCCCGGCACCGCTGCGGTCCAACCACCCGGTGTCGGCGCTGGCGCTGATCACCTCGTCGCGATCGAGCAGATCGAGGAGGAACGACTTGGTGGTGGTGCCACCGTCGAGGACCACGGTGGTCTCGCGCAGCGCATTGCGCAGACGGGCGAGGGCCTCGGCGCGGTCACGGCCCCAGGCGATGATCTTGGCGACCATCGAGTCGTAGTCGGGTGGGATGACGTCACCGGATGCGATGCCGGTGTCGACGCGGATACCGGAACCGAGCGGGAACTTGAGCAGCTGCACGGTGCCGGGGGCGGGTGCGAACCCGTTGTCGGCGTCCTCGGCGTTCAGCCGTGCCTCGACGGCGTGCCCGAACTCCGGTGGGCAGTCGCCGACCAGCGGGTCGCCGCCGGCCACCTGAATCTGGAGTTTCACCAGATCGAGGCCGGTGGTGGCCTCGGTGATCGGATGTTCGACCTGCAGTCGGGTGTTGACCTCGAGGAACGTGAAGATCTTCTGCTCGGGCTGGTACAGGTACTCGACGGTGGCGGCGCCGCAGTATCCGGCGGCCCGCACCAGGTCTGCAGAGACCGTGCGCAGGTGATCGGCTTGCTCCTTGTCGAGCAGTGGTGAGCTGGACTCCTCGATGACTTTCTGGTTCTTGCGCTGGATCGAGCAGTCCCGCACACCGGGAGCCCACACGTTGCCGTGCGCGTCCGCGATCACCTGCACCTCGACGTGCCGGGCATCGGTGACCAGGCGTTCGAGGAAAACGACGGGGTCACCGAAGGAGCGCAGGGCCTCACCCTGGGTGCGCTCGAGGGCGAGTTCGAGTTCGTCCTCGACCCACACCTTGCGGATGCCGCGGCCACCGCCACCGCTGCGGGCCTTGATGATCAGGGGGTACCCGATGGCGTGTGCATGCCGGCGGGCGTCCGCGCGGGTTTCGACCGGGCCGCCGCTCCAGGGTGCGACCGGAACGGACACCTTCTCGGCGAGCAGTTTCGCCTCGACCTTGTCGCCGAGCAGGCGCATCGCGTCTGCGGACGGGCCGATGAACGTGATGCCGAGGCCGGTCACCAGCTCGGCGAACGCCGGATCCTCGGCGACGAAGCCCCAGCCCACCCACACGGCGTCGGCCCGCGACTCGATCAGTGCCCGCTTCAACTCGTCATGATCGATGTAGGGGTTGCCGGCGGTTTCGCGCAGGCAGACGGTGTCGTCGGCCTGACGGACGAACATGGCGCGACGTTCTGCTTCCGTGTGCAGCGCGATCGTCGTGATGTCGTGGTCGTGCTCCGCATTGAGCTCACGCACCGCACGAATGAGTCGTACTGCCGACTCCCCACGATTGACCACTGCAATCCGCTTGAACATCCACTGCCACCGTTCTCGTAATTCTGCTGGTCGGAGGTGCGCGCGGGCGTACTCCCGACCACAACCAGGTAGTTGATCACATGCGTCGCACACGTTGTCCCTGCGGGCGCGTGCACTGCATCGCGACGTATGTCGCGCGGGCTCCGAGGAAAGTTACCGACCGTAGGTGTGCACCGGATCGGAGGTCGACGCCTCACCCCGATGTTCGGCTCCTCGAGAACCGTCGTTCCTATGCAAGGATGCAGTATTTTTTCCGCATTGTCACGTTGATCACGTGACAATAAAGGACCGCTCAATTGTGCACTTACACAAATGGATTCGTGAAAGTGTATGTGCACGTCAGTACCGCTAAACGGTTACTCGTCGGTAGAATTTATTGCTACTTGTGAGTAGTTATTCGGTGACGTCTCGTATGCATTGAACCGGAAGTGCAAGAAGTCCCCGGCCGTGGCCAGGGACTTCTCGGAGGGGTGGAGCGGTGATCAGGCCTTTGTCGCCGCCTTCTCGAGGCCCAGGATTGCCAGGAAGAAGTTCTTGACGGCGAGGAACTTCTCGTTGGTGAGGTCGATGGCTTCGCGAAGTGACTTGTCGAGCGCGGTGTCGGACATGGTTACTACCCCTTGTGTGTGACGTACGACATGACAATCGCAATCTCGCACGTCGGGCGGGTGCGCGCCAGGGCGCGAAATCCACTGAGGTGGAGTTCATTTGGCGCTTCAATTAGCCACAAGATAGCAGTCTTGGGAAATCGGTCGCCTACCAGTGGTGTTCGGGTTGGCGGAGGGGTGTAGGTCCACCGAAACGGTGAGGTGCCGCGTAAGGGGTGTGTCGAACATCACGTCGATTTGGTATGCGTGTTACCGCACGTCAGATGCCGAAGGCGTTCTCGAGTGCTGCGAGTTCGGTGCTCAACCGTGCTGGGAAGGACTCGACATTCGGCACCGACCTGCGGCAGGCGGTGACACCGAACGACACCAAGTCGTCGATGCTCGTGCACGTGATGTTCAGCGCCTGTCCGTGTATCGGTACGGACAAGGGATGCATCGCGTCCAGTCGGGAACCGTTCCAGAACAGCGGTGCGGCCGGACCGGCGACATTGGAAATGACGACATTGAACGGTGGACGTGGAAGGGGGTTGCGGCCGAAGTACATGGCCGCGCCGGCGGGCGCAGCGCCGAGGGCGCTCATCGCGAGGACCTGAACCGGCGTCATCGACCGTAGTGAATCCTTGCCCTGGCGCATGCAGTCACGGATCGTCCCCAGTCGATCGATCGGATCGGGCAGGTTGGTGCCCAGATGGCACATCACGGTTCCCACCGCATTGTCCCCCCCCGACTCGAACCGGCCGTGCAGCGATATGGGCACCATGGCGACGAGAGATTCATCCGGGAGCGCCGAGAAATCCGTGAGATAGGAGCGCAATGCGCCGGAGGACATGGCGAGGACGACGTCGTTGATCGTGGCGTCTGCGTACTTCGCGACGAGACGGAGGCGTTCCAGCGGCCACGCACGCGCCGAGAAATTCCGTGCCTGGGAGATGGGAACGTTGAGCATCGTGGCAGGTGCCGATACCGACATTGCCCCGCCGAGATCACGGACCGCGCGGGACACGGTGTCGGCGAAGGCGGGGACGGTTCCGGCGACCTCGCCGAGCAGGTTGAGACCGGTTCGGGCGGCGGTGCCGGGGAGGTCGACGAGACGAATGCCACGCCTTGGGCCGTCCGGTGTCGCGCCATCCTCGGGCAGGCGGCGCTGCCACGGCGCGCGCATCCCGCGTTCGTCGGCGTCCTCGCTCATGGACTGTCGCATCATCTTCATCGCCGTCACGCCGTCCGCCACTGCGTGGTGCATCTTGGTGTAGATCGCGAATCGGCCACCGCGCAGGCCCTCGATGAAGTGCATTTCCCACAGCGGGCGACTGCGGTCGAGCGGAGTGCTGTGCAGCCGTGAGCACAGTTGCATGAGCTCGCGGTCTCCGCCAGGGCCAGGCAGCGCTTCCTTCTGGAAGTGGTGCTCGAGGTCGATGCGCGAATCGGGCTCCCATGCCCACTGACCGAGTGTGGTCAACGTTCGCCGTGGCCGCTTTGCCATCCGTTGGTCGATGTCGGCGAAGTCGACTTCGGTCGCTGACTCGAGGAGGTCTCGGATGTCGCGTGCGTCCGCACCCTCCGGCGGTTGAAAGATCTGGAGACCGCCGACGTGCAGTGGATGCTCCGGTGCCTCGCCGACGAGAAACAGTGAGTCGAGCGGAGACATCGGCGTCAGCATGTGCGCATCCTTCGGCGTGGACGGTCGGTGGTGTGCGCGGCGATCGGGAATTCGTCGTGCGCGGGGTCGGCGCCATAACGTTCTGAAGCCGTGGTTCTCCATTACTACTACGCTCGAGAGGTCTCTGCTACTAGACGAATGTCCACTTGGGTGAACTTTCCGGGACCGAAACGGTGTGAGTTGTTGAACGTGAAATAGACTGTGGTGGACGGATCTTCACGATGTGTAACGCTGGCGTTACCGGTTCGGTCGTCCAAGCAGGTGCGCGACTACTCTGACGCGACACGTGTGAATGCCTACCGGACGAAGGATCAGTGGTGTTGGATCGAATCCGAGTGTTGCTCGTATCTACCGGATTCGTCTTTGTGTCGATGGGCGCTGGCCTCGCTGTTTACGGGATCTTGTTCGCGTCCAGGCCTGCGCATGACGTGACGAACGGCGAGAGCCGTGGGACTTTCGGTCTGTCGCTGGCGGATGTACCCGAGGCCGCCGGAACGTTCGCGCTGGTGACCGGTGTCCTGTCATCCCTTGTCGGCCTGGCCGTGTGGTCCTCGCGCCGGTCGTCCTTCCGTGACGAGTTCCGATTCTCCGCCCGAATGATCTGGGCCTGTGGTGGTTTCACCTTGGCGGCCTTTGCTCTTTCCGAGGACCTATACGTCGCATATCGCGAATTGCGGGGCGCACTAGCCTATTTCGAGCAGTTGCCGACAGTGTTCGCGGCAATGATTCTTGTGTTCACAGGGTCTGTTCTTCTACTGGTGGCCACTCCCGCGAAACCGATCGCGCCAGTGGGTCGTACCTTCGTCGCGGTCGTGTCCGGTGTGGCTGTGCTCGGAAGTGTCGCGGTTTCGGCCGTCGCGGTCCGTGCAGGAGACGACCGGGTCAACGTCGATCGCACCACCGCGGCCGCCACCACTATTGCACCTGTCCCCGGCACGGTGACGGGATCGGCTTACGCGATCGAAGGCGCTGCCGTGATTCGCGGCGAGGTGGGCGGCGTGGTGGCGGCCGGTGCCGGATTCGTGATGGAAACCCCGGAAGGCATCACTGCATACGACGGAAGGTCGGGATCCGAGCGATGGCACTTCGAACGGAAACCGGATCGCGGCCCGGACATCGGGTACTCGGTGGGCTCGCTCGCGTCGTACGACGGCGGTGCCATCGTGGTGGCTACATGGGACGTGCCGGTCGGATTCGATGCCATGACGGGAGAAGTGCTCTGGCGTGGCGGGGATATTGCCCCACTGGAATGGTCGGGTTCAGATGTCCATGCCGAACTGCAGTCGTCGAACGCTGATCGCGACGTCATGGTTCGGATCGAAGAGGGGCGGCTGCGCGCGTTCGATCCGCGGACGGGCAACCAGGAATGGCACTATCGATCGGACTGCCGAATCCGGGAAACCGTCACGACGGCGTCTGCGGTGTACGTTGTCGACGATTGTGGATTCGGCGGGTTGGATCGCCGATTCAGGCTGACGGCCTTGGAACCGTCGACTGGTGATCCGCTTGCGACGCGCGAGCTTGTGAACATGCATGCGGACTCTCTGGAGAATCTTGGCGACGGCGTGGATGTATCGCGATCCGGCACCGCCGTGGTTCTGTCATGGTCGCTGCCTGATCCCGGAACCGCCGGGCGAGTTCGATCGACCCTGGTGATACGCGAACCGGGCGATGTGGTCGGCGGGGAGGTCACCGCTGACCTGCCAGAAGGAAGTGTGTCGGTCACCGAGCAGGCCGACGGACTCATCGAATCTTCCCCGGTGTGGTGCGTCGACCCACAGGTGATCGCGGTCCCAGGCGCGCTGCTGAGGGTGTGTGACGTCGACCCGTACAGACGGGATCTTTCGGATGAGAAGCCGCTGATCGAAGCCTTCCGGTGAAACGTCAACCGCGGCGTATGGGTGCGCGCCCGCGGGGCTGTCGGATTCTCGGGATCTGTGGCGGTTCCGGAATGTCGTGCGTGACCGGTGTGTCGTCGAGGGTGAACGGTTCACCGTGATGTGACAACAGGATCGGGTTTCCGGACGTCAGGGTGTAGGTGGCGGAATGCTGCCGGATCTCCACCGAGACGCAACTGCCGCGGATGCGCATGTGGAATGCCAAGCGATTCAGTTGTTCCGGGATTCTGGGGGCGAAGGTGATGTTGCCGTTGTAGTCACGCATTCCGCCGAATCCGGCGACGCACCCCAGCCACGTACCGGCCAGCGAAGCAATGTGCAGCCCGTTCGAGACGTTCGAGTGCAGATCGTGGAGGTCGGTGAGAGCGGCTTCGGCGAGGTAGTCGTAGGCGAGTTGGAGATCCCCCACCTCGGCCGCGACCACCGACTGAATACACGCAGACAATGAGGAATCGCGCACGGTGATGGACTCGTAATACAGGAAGTTCGCCAGTTTCTGTTCGTCGGTGAACGCATCCCCGCGCAGATACAGGGCCATGACGAGGTCGGCCTGCTTGACCACGCGCTTGCGGTACAGGTCGAAGTACGGGTAGTTGAGCAGCAGCGGATATGTCTCGAGTGCAGTGGCGTCGAAGTCCCAGTCGGCGTGATGGGTGAAGGCGTCCGACTGTTGATGAACGCCCAGGGCATCGTCGTAGGGGATGCGCATGTGCTCGGCGGCATCACGCCATCGTGCTGTTTCCTCGTCGTCCACCCCGAGATCGCGGGCAAGATCGGGATGCTTGGTGCACAATGTGGCTGCGTCGATCAGGTTCTGCTGGGCCATCAGATTGGTGAAGACGTTGTTGTCGGCGACCGCCGTGTACTCGTCCGGTCCGGTCACGCCGTCGATGCGGAACTCGCCCTCCGAATTGTGATGACCGAGCGAGCCCCACAGTCGGGCCGTCTCCACGAGCACTTCGAGCCCGCATTCCGTCTCGAACTCGGTGTCCTCGGTTGCCGCCAGATAACGAGACGTCGCGGCCGCGACGTCCGCCCCCACGTGGAAAGCGGCGGTTCCGGCCGGCCAATACCCGGAACATTCCTGCCCGTTGATGGACCGCCACGGGAACGCGGCGCCCTTCTGGCCGAGTTGTTGCGCGCGAGCCTTTGCCTTGTCCAGCGTCGAATGACGCCAGCGCAGGGCGTCGCGAGCCGAGTCGGGCAACGTGTAGGTGAGCACGGGCAATACGTATGTCTCGGTATCCCAGAAGGCGTGCCCGTCATAGCCCGGCCCGGTCAGGCCCTTGGCCGGGATGGCCCGCGATTCACCACGGGCACCGGCCTGCAGGACGTGGAACAGCCCGAACCGCACGGCCTGCTGGAGTTCGGCGTCGCCTTCGATCTCGACGTCGGCTACTGCCCAGAACTTGTCCAAGTACGCACGCTGCCGCTCGAGCAGGGTCTTCCATCCAGTCTCTTTTGCGCCCGCGAGTGCGCCGTCGACCTGGGCGCGAAGGGCGGGGACGGAGCGTCGGGCGGACCAACCGTATGCCAGGTACTTGGTCAGACGCAGGCATTTCCCTGCCGGAATGTCGACGGCCACCGTCAGTCGGGCCAGGTCTTCCTCCGTCTCGATGCTGCAGCGTGCGTCGGCAGGCAGTTCGATCTCGTGGTCCATGCCCGCAGCGACGTACAGGTTCGAGGCGCGGGTGTGGTGGGCGAGCACCGCCCGGTAACCACTCGCCGCCGCGAAGTCCGCGACGAGCGGCCGGTCGAGGGCCGCCGCGACACGGGGATCGTCGGATTTCGTCGGTAGCGGTTCGTTGGCCAACAGATCCGATTGCAACACGACCTCGAGTTCCCCGTCGAGGGGCTCGACCTCGTAACGGATCGCCGCGACAGCGCGTGAGGAGAAGGACACGAGCCGCTCGGACCGGATGCGCACGCGACGACCGGTGGGGGACACCCATTCCGTGGTGCGGCGCAGGGTGCCCGACCGAAAATCCAGCACCCGTTCGTGATGTGGGGCGTCGCCGTATCGCATGTCGAGGGGTTCGTCTTCGATCAGCAGCCGGATGATGTTGCCGTCGGTGACACTGACGACGGTTTGACCGTCCTCCGGGTAGCCGTACCCGGCCTCGGCGTAGGGGAGTTCACGCTGTTCGAAGAAGCCGTTGAGGTACGTTCCGGCAAGTCCGCGAGGTTCGCCTTCCTCGAAGCTGCCGCGGATGCCGATGTGGCCGTTGGACACGGCGAACGTCGACTCGGTGCGATGAAGCGCCTCGAGGTCGAGGCCGCGCCACCGCAGTTCCCACGGTGAGATCTCGTAACCCTTAGCGTCCATCGGAGACGGGTCCTGTCATCAGATCCTCGAGGTCGGTGACGACTACGGTCGCGCCGTGTTCGTGCAGGGCCTCGGCTTGGCCGACGCGGTCCACGCCGACCACATATCCGAACTTTCCGGCGCGTCCGGCTTCCACGCCGGAGAGGGCGTCCTCGAAAACCGCCGCATCCTCTGGCCTCACGGCGAGAGCTTCGGCTGCTGCGAGGAACGAATCCGGTGCCGGTTTGCCCCGCAACCCACGGTCGGTGATGACGACGCCGTCGATGCGGATGTGGACGTACCGGGTGAGGTCGGCAGCCTCGAGCACGGCCTTGCCGTTCGCGGAGGAGGTGACGACCGCAATTTTGAATCCTTGGTCGTATGCGGTCCGGATGTAATGGACAGAGCCCGGATACGGGTCGACGCCTTCCTGCCCGATCACCTTCAGCAACAGCTCGTTCTTGCGGTTGCCGACACCGTTGATCGTCTCGGCGGTGGGCGGATCGTCCGGCGAGCCGTCGGGGAGTGCTATCCGGCGCGACTCGAGGAAGGTTCGAACCCCGTCCGCGCGGGGACGGCCATCGACGTAGTTCTGATAGTCGCTGTCGGTGAAGGGGTCGAAATCCTCACCGTCGCGCTTCGCCAGAAGATCGTCGAACGTCTGTTTCCAGGCCTTCTTGTGAAGAACGGCAGTACCCGTCAACACACCGTCGAGGTCGAACAGACAGGCTGAGATGTTGCCCGGTAGTCCAATCACCTTTCTGACCGTACCGCCGCACACCTCCTGTTCGTGGGGGTTGTGCAGTTGCGTGTTGTGATCGTTCCCAATCCGGTGAGAATGAGGGCGGGCGGCCTGCACTCCCACCGGATGGGGCAGTGGGTCGAATCAACCCGTGACGCCGGTCAGTTCGTTGGGTGTCTTCGGAAGTGTCGCCTCCGCCGTGACCCTCCCTGCATCGAGATCCACTGCGTAGATCATCTTGGTTTCGGGGTCGGTGACGTAAGCGGTAGCGCCCTGCACGAAGAGCGTGGGGCGGGGGGATTGCCACCTGTCCGGCTCGGACCAGGGAGCGATGACAGGGATGGTCTGTGTCACCGTCTTCGTCCCGGGGTCGATCACATGCAGTTCGCCGTCCGTGCCGAGCACGATTGCCTCCCCGGCGGGACCGCGACCCAATGACCGAAAGCTGTAGCTGGTACCGAGGTCCACCAACGAGATCTGATGGGTCTGCGTGTCGATGAGTGACACCCGCACAGGACGTTCGAGTTCAGCGTCCGGGTCGGTCTTGTAGTCGCCGAGGACGATCGCGGATTCCTCGTCGCCGGCCAGATTACCGATGCGACCGTACGGGTCCGATGCCGGAATCTTCGTGATGACGCCGTCCGCGACGACGAGTACGCCGTTCTCGCAGCCGAACACCACTGCTTCGTGCGCGGCCGTCGCCTCACCGTGCACGCCGGGGCATTCCTCGCTCCGGGCGTTTTCGTGGCCGTGTTCGTCGAGTACGACGACTCCCTGTCGCTCTTCTTCGTTGCCGAGAGTGGTCAGCAGCGTCCCGTCGGACAGTTCCACCGCCACGCCGTGATGCGCCTCTTCGGTGGTGTGTTCCTCCGTTTCGGGTTTTCCTTCCGAGAGCGTCGTGGGGTCGAAGATCCGGATCGATCCGGTTCCGTCGTCGAACAGCACCGTCTTGCCGTGGTGGCGCACCACGTGACCCGGCTTTTCGGCAGCGAAGCTCACATCGGTCAGTTCTGCTTCGGCCGTGTCGAGGGCGGTGAACGAATTTCCTGTGCTGACGAGTACGTGTCGCCCGTCGCCGGCGGGGTTGAGTCGAAGGAATCCGTCGACGTTCTCGACGGTCTCCACCACCTCGAGGCTGTCTGCGTCGAGGACCATGATTCCGCCCTCGTAGCTTGCGGTGAGCCGTGGCCCGACGGTGGTGGATTCGTCGACGGCGTCGCCGGTCGAGCAGCCCGCCAGCAGTGCTGCCGACGTTCCCAGGGCCAGCACGGCGGTGGGGATGCGGGTTCGTTTACTGGTTGTCATGAGCGAAGAGTCAAACCTTAATGGAAATGATTGTCAAAGTTATTGATGCGCATTTCGGCATGTGGACCGCCCTATTTCAGTCCTTCTGCGATCCTGGCCGCGTTGGTTTTCATCATGTCGATATAGGACGATGCGCCCGAGCCGGCGACTCCGAGCGATTCGCTGAAGAGTTCGATCACCTCGACGCGATTGCCCGATTCCTTCGCGAGGACATCCGCCAACTTCGACGGCTGCGACGAGTCGACGAATATCGCGCCGACACCCGACACACGTACTGCTTCCGCCAACTCGGCGAGATCGGCGGAACTCGGTGATGCCAGAGTGGTCCCGCTCGGAACCACGGCACCGATCACCTCGAACCCGAACCGCTCTGCGAAATAGCCGAACACGTGGTGATCGGTCACCAGCTTGCGGCTCTCGACGGGGATGGAATCCAGACGTGCCGTCATCGATCTGTTCAGTTCGGCGATGCGGTCCCGGTAAGCGTCGGCTCGATCGTCGACGGCGGCTCGATCGACACCCGAAACGTGTCGAACCACCGCGTCATGGATCAATTCGGTTGCGGCGGCCACCCGTTCCGGATCGGTCCAGAAGTGCGGGTCGAGTGCGGCGGAATCGCTGTCGGTGTCGAACGGGATCGGGTCCACCTCCGGTGCCACTTCGAGAATCGGAACGCCCTCGGATCGAGCGGCCTGGACGGTGTGTGCGATTCCCTCCTCGAGGCCCAACCCGTTGGAGATGATCAGGTCAGCCGATTCGATCCGTGCTGCCTGCGCGGCGGAGATCTCGAACGAGTGTGGGTCTGCGCCCGGGGGCATCAGGACCCGTACATCGATGTCATCGCCGACGATGTTGTGTGTGATGTCGCCCAGAATGTTGGTGGTGACTACCACTGTGGGCAGGTCGGTTTCGGAGGTTCCCGAGCAGCCGGTCAGCATGGCGACGGCCCCGAGGAGGGTGGTCAGGAGCGTTGCTGCGCGCTTCATCCGCCCACCACGCTTACCGATGCGATCGGGAAGTCGACGTTCAGGGTGCGGGCAATGCGTGCTCCGTCCCGGTAGTCGACTTCCTGTATCCGCTCACCTTCGGGATCGGTGACGTAGGCGCGCTTTCCGGACACTGCTATCTGCGGTCGCGGCTGGGAAGTGTCGGCCGTCTCGAACGGTCCGGTCAGTACCCGCCGGGAGGCTGTCTCGGCCCCTGTCGCGATGTCGTAGACGCGGAACGTGCCGTCCGCGAGTACGGCGAACACGGCCTTGCCGTCGCCGGAAAGATGGGTGGCGAGGGCGCGATCGGGGGTGGCGATGTGCGTCCAGTGTTTCGTGGCGGTGTCGAACGTCAGGACGCCGTCATTGGTGGCAGGAGGTCCGGCGACGGCCGCGATCACGGGGATCGACTCTTGTCGGCGGAAGGCTGCCGGACGCGTCGGTGCGGTGATTCCATCGGGGTAGGGGATCTTCGCGGACGTCCACTTCGAACCGTCGGTCGTTGCGACGAAAAGTCCGTCGCTACAACCGGCGACCACATGCTTGTCGAACACCGCAGTGCCCTGTGTCTGTGGGCAGGCGGTGTCGAACGTGCTGACGAATTGTCCGCTGTCGTCGCGTAGTTCGAACGCATCGGGTAGCGATTGCCCGGGGTCTTCGGTGGAGTGGGAGACGAGAAAGTGGTCGTCGACTGGAATGACGACTCCGTGATGGGGCGCGTCGGCAGTGATCGAAAACTCGGTATCCGCGGTGCCGTCCGACAGCGCCTCGAAGCTGGTGACGTTCGCTCGTCCCGGCCCGTCGAAGAAGGTTGCCACCTTGCGGTCGCCCTCGATGACTCGGGCGGGGCCGATCCCCTCGAGTCGGCCGAGTAGTGCGGGGGGTGCCGTGTACGAGTGTGTGTGATCGCCGTGATCGATGGTCCACGATCCCGGGTCGAGGACGTGAACTGCGTCGTTGGCGGTTACGGCGTAGACGTAACGCTCGTTCACGGTGGTCAACGCGCTGGAGTGCTCGGTGTCGAAGGTTTCGAGGGTCTCTGTTGTGACGAGGTCGAGGACGTCGATGCGTCCCGAGTTCGCGTCGGACACGACGAGGCGGGGTCGGGGACCGTCGACTTCGGTCGAACCGGACTCTGCTGCGAGATCGCTTCCGGGTGCAGGTGCCCGGCTCGAACTCTCGGGGTTGTCGGTGGCCCCGCAGGCGACGAGCATCGACGAGGCCGCCGCGGTGGCGGCAAGGCGAAGGATGGGGGAGTGGCGCACAGTCTTCTCCATTTGTCGATAATGAGAATCATTATCGTAAACGTAGCCCGCGTATCGTGCCCCGGCAGGCGCTGACCAGAAAGAACTGCAGGACGGCGATACCGGCGATCGTCGCCCCTGCGGCGGTATCGCCGTGCCATGACACGAGAAGGCCGATGATGCATGCCGACCATCCGAGCAGGACTGCGATCCCGATGGTGCCCGCGATGGACCGACCGAACAGATACGCCGTGGCCGAGGGTGCGATCAGTAAGCCGAATACCAGCAGCGTGCCGACGACTCGGAACGAGGCAACCACGGCAAGGACGACAAGGGCGAGCATCGCCACGTGTGCGCAGCGCGGACCCAGGCCCAGCGTGTGCGCCTTCCGTCGATCGAAGACGAGCGCTACGAACGGTCGGTAGCAGATCGCCGACACGACGGCAGCGAGTGCAGTGGCCGTGAGGAGCCACCAGACGTCCGTCCGTGTCGCTGACAGTACGTCTCCGAAGAGGAACCCGGCGAGATCCACCGCGAACGAACTCGACCGCGACACGATCACCACGCCGAGGGCAAGCATTCCGGCGAACAGCAGTCCGATTCCCGTGTCTTCGGAGAGTTCGGAATCTTTTGACACCCATGCAATTCCGAGGATCATCGCGAGTGCGCTGATGGCGGCACCCATGAGCAGGTTGGCGCCGATGAGGTACGAGACGGCGATGCCCGGCAGCATGCCGTGCGCGACGGCGTCACTCATGAACGCCATGCCGCGAAGTACCACCCAGGTTCCGACCAGTGCGCACAGGATCGACACGAGCATGCCTGACAGGAGTGCGCGCTGGACGAACGAGACCGAGAGTGGATCGAGTAGCCACTGCATGGTGCTAAAGTAATTGATAATGATTGTCATAAGCGAACTGGTTGTGCGTTACGGCCGTGACGTTGCACTCGACGGGATCCACGCACGGTTCGCGCCTGGGACGGTAACCGCCCTGGTAGGGCCCAACGGTTCGGGGAAATCGACCCTTTTGCAGGTTCTTGCCGGCGTCCTCGCACCGCAATCGGGGACGGTGACGGGGATTCCTGAAACGGTCGCCTACGTCCCACAACGCAGTGCTGTCGGAGCCCGACTGCCCCTGACCGTCCGTGAGGTGGTCGCAATGGGTAGGTGGGAGGGTCTCGGTCTACTGCGGCGACCCGGCCGAGAGGACCGGCGGGCAGTCGACGAGGCTCTTCGTCTACTGGGGATGTCGGGTGTCGCGCATCGAAGACTGACGTCGTTGTCCGGCGGACAGTTTCAACGTGTTCTCTTGGCGCAGGCGCTCGTCCAGCGCGGAGAGTTGGTTCTTCTCGACGAGCCGACCGCGGGACTCGACGATCACGCGACCCGCGTGATCGGCGATATCATTGCCGAAGAGGCTGCTCGCGGCGCGACGGTGGTGGTCGCAACTCACGAAGTACTCGACCCTGCGCGGGTCGATCATGCGATCGAGTTGGGCCGTTACGAAAACGTATCAAGTGAAATGCGTGCATCTCCGTGATGTTGCGTCTACTGTAGGTCAGGCAAGTCCAGCCAACCCCCCCGGCTGGTTGCGCCGGCCCCGCCAACCCACCCCCCCGGTTTGGCGGGGCCACTTCAATTTGGTGGTAGATCAGCGATCTGCTCTGAAAATCGAGGTCAGGAGCGCACGGACCGCGTCAACGCTCCCACCAGCTCCGCGATCTCCGAGCCGACGGCCAAGTAGGTGTCTTCGTCCGCTCCGACCGGATCGGCGACATTCTCAGGACTGTTCGAGCCCTTGTGCCTCGTACGTGCCGCATCCAGGTCGGCGACCGTGGTCGCGCCGGAGGCTTCCGCGAGCCGTGCGGCTTCCTTCAGGGTGAACGTCTTCTTCGACTGCGCGGGCGCCAGCTTCAGCACGTCGTCCCGGTTGTCCTCGGTCATCGTCAATACGAGGTCGGCGTCGCCGGCGATCTGCTCGGTGATCGCACGGGCGGTGAAGCCGGTCGGGTCTCCGCCCAATCCCTCCAAGACGGCCGCCGCCGTCTCCTCCATGGGCTTACCTGCAGTGGCCTGCGTTCCTGCGCTCGACGCGACGAGATCGGTGGCACCGGACTCCTCGGCGAAGGCTGCGGTGATCCGTTCCGCCGTCGCGGACCGGCAGACGTTTTCGTTGCAGACGAAGAGAACATGCATGACCGAAAGCATAAGGTCTCAGGTCCCGGGCGCCGAATACGCACCGCACCGGATGTACACGTGCTGTTGGGTGTGCCCTCTGGTCAGGTATCCGTGTTGATCACCTGACCGGCATATCAAAGTGGCATGCACTGCACCGTCTTTGGAACCGGATATTTGGGGGCAACCCACGCCGCCTGCATGGCCGAACTCGGGCACGATGTCCTCGGTGTCGATATCGATCCCGGGAAAGTGGCGAAACTCTCGTCCGGGGAGGTTCCCTTCTTCGAACCCGGGCTCACGGACGTGCTTCGCCGCAACATCGATGCTGGCCGGCTGCGGTTCACCACCTCGTACGACGAAGCCGCAGAATTCGCCGACCTGCACTTCGTCGGTGTCGGAACCCCGCAGAAGAAGGGCGAGTACGCCGCCGATCTGCGTCACGTTCACTCGGTGGTCGACACCTTGGCGCCGCGGCTGGACCGGCCGTCGGTGATCGTCGGCAAGTCCACCGTTCCGGTGGGGACCGCCGCTGATCTCGGTGTTCGGGCCCGCAGACTGGCCCCGGCAGGGGACGACGTCGAGGTGGTGTGGAACCCGGAATTCCTGCGTGAGGGTTTCGCCGTCGAAGACACGCTGCGTCCGGATCGTCTCGTTCTCGGTGTCGACCGTGACCGGCCCGGCCGTGCCGAGCCCCAGCTCCGTGAGCTGTATTCGGACCTCCTCGACAACCAGGTGCCATTGCTCGTCACCGACCTTGCGACCGCCGAACTCGTCAAGGTATCGGCGAACGCCTTCCTTGCCACCAAGATCTCGTTCATCAACGCAATATCCGAAGTGTGCGAGGCCACCGGGGCAGACGTGACCGAACTTGCCGACGCACTCGGCTACG
Organism: Rhodococcus quanlei; assembly: GCF_055231015.1. Lineage (NCBI taxonomy): Bacteria > Bacillati > Actinomycetota > Actinomycetes > Mycobacteriales > Nocardiaceae > Rhodococcus > Rhodococcus quanlei. The sequence goes on from NZ_JBUYWD010000018.1 coordinate 63,734, forward strand.
ACGCACGTATCGGCCGACGCTTCCTCAATGCGGGCCTCGGGTTCGGGGGTGGGTGTCTTCCCAAGGACATCCGTGCGTTCATGGCCCGTGCCGGGGAACTCGGCGCCAATCAGGCTCTGCATTTCCTTCGCGAGGTGGACAGCATCAACATGCGCCGCCGCACCCGTATGGTCGAACTGGCAGCCCAGGCTTGTGGGGGTTCGGTCCTGGGAGCCAACATCGCGGTGCTGGGCGCCGCCTTCAAGCCCGAATCCGACGACGTCCGCGATTCACCTGCACTCAACGTCGCGGGGATGCTGCAACTGCATGGTGCGGTGGTCAGCGTGTACGACCCCAAAGCCCTGGACAACGCACGTCGGTTGTTCCCGACGCTGGACTACGCGACCTCCGCCACCGAGGCGTGCGACAACGCCGATGCGATTCTCCTGCTCACCGAATGGCCCGAGTTCGTGAAGCTGCAACCGGCCGACCTCGCCGACGTGGTGCGGCACCGAGCGATGGTCGACGGCCGGAACTGCCTGAGTGGTGCGGCCTGGCGTGCGGCGGGATGGGAATACCGAGGCCTCGGTCGCGGGTGATGAACGACACCGAACGTCTTGTGTTCATGCTGGTAACGGGGTCGAAATCCGGTCGCGTTTTTCGGTAGTGTGCCGGATCAGGTAGCGGGGACATCCAGAAATCGAACCCTGCGCAGTCGAGCGGGGCGGTCCATGAGTTCGGTTCTCGGAGTGTCGGTGGGTGCTAGCGCTGTGCACTTGGTTCACCCCGGCTCGGGTGACCGCCAAGGTCCGCGCACGATGTCGCAATCCGTCGACAAGAGCGGCAGGCCCGAAGAACTGGCCGCCGAGTCGATCGGCGTCGTGCTCACCGGTGATGCCGATCCAGGACAGGTGCATCGGACGGGGGTCGCCTACCGTGACGACGTGCAGGCCGGGGCCGTCCACGCGGCGATGGCCCGCCAAAGCTTGAGCAACTATCAGTTGGTTCCGGAGATCCGGGCGACCGTGCGGGCCCTCGAACACGCCGGGGTCCTCGCAGCGGCGTCGACCCCTCTGATCTACGACCTCGGCAGTTCCGGTCTCACCGTCAGTGTCGTCGATCGCGCGAGTGGGGATGTTCTCGAGACTCTGCGCACGGACATCGTCGGTGGTGACCTGTTCGATCGCATGGTGCGAGACAAGCAGGTCTCCGCCGGGCGGTTGCGGGCACCGGCCACCGAAGCGCAGTCACGGGCGCTCGACGCGCAGTGCCGGGGTGCCAAAGAGCAGTTGTCGAGCAGTGGCGCGGTCTGCGTTCCGGGTGACAGCGGCCTGTTGCTCCTGACCCGGGACGTCTTCGAATCGCTCGTCACGGTTTCCGTCGAATCCTCCGCCCGTTTGGTTCGGGAGGTGATTGCGCGGTCATCGCGGCAGCCCGACGTGGTCGTCCTGGTGGGTGGCGGGGCGCATGTGCCCGTGGTTCGCTCGGTGGTCGAGTCGTGGATCGCGCTTCCTGTCGTCGTACCGGAGTCACCCGAACTGGTGGCGGCTCAGGGGGCGGCGTTGCTCGTCGATGCACAGGGGGCAACGCAAGCGCCCACAGGAGTGCCTGCCACGCGGGGACCCGATTCGGAACTCGACTGGGGCGCGGCGCTCGCGGAGACCGAACCCGAACACGACTCCGACTCGCGCAAGCGCAAAACTGTGGCAGCTATCGGCAGTGTCGCCGTTCTCGGTGTCCTGGGCATCGGTGTCGCGGTCGGCATGGTCATGACTCCGAAAACGATGACAGGTGAGGCGGTTCCGGCTGATCCGACCGGTCCGCCGGTGACGACCACGACCACGACCGCACCGCCGCCGCCACCACCGCCACCGCCGTCTGCCGAACCCGCCCCGGTGCAGACGACGCAGCCGCAAATCGTCGAGAACCCGGAGCCCGTCGCGCCTCCTCCGCCCCCTCCGCCTGCCGAGCTGACCATTCCGGGGTTGCCGCCTATCCAGCTGCCTCCGCCTATCCAGCTGCCCGAAATTCCGCGTTTCCCGCGCTGACCCGACCGGTCAACGTGCGTGGCGACCGGACTTCCTGACGGTCGCAGGGGTGTCTCCGAACGGGCGGGCGAGGAGTACAGCAATTCCCGTGGTCAAGGGCACCGACAGCGCCAATGCGATGCCGCCGACCGCCGATCGGGTGATTTCGGTCGCGACCGCGTCGCTGGTCAACACGTCCTGGATCGAACGTCCGGACACGCTGAACAACAGCAACAACGGCAGTGCACCACCGGCGTACGCGAGGACGAGTGTGTACACCGTGCTGGCGATATGGTCCCGACCCACGCGCATGGCGGATGCGAAGATGTGGCGCCGATTCGCGTCGGGGTCGAGTTCGGCGAGTTCGAACGCAGACGATGCCTGCGTGATCGTCACATCGTTGAGAACACCCAACGAGCCGATGATGAACCCGGCCAGCAGCAAGCCCGTGATGCTCACCGTCCCGATGTAGGCCTGAACATTGGTGTTCTGTTCCTCGGACAGCCCGGTCAATCGCGTCAGATCGATTGCGGCGTACGACAGAATCGCCGCCAGCATCATCGAGACGAGTGTCCCCAACAGGGCGGAACTGGTGCGCAGCGAAACGCCGTGGGCCAAATACAGCACCGCGTAGAGAATGATCGAACCGCCCACCAGGGCAACGGGAATGGCAGGCTTTCCGTCGAGGAGGGCCGGCAGCATGAAAACGACCAGGACGCCGAACGCGACACCGATTCCCACCAGTGCCCGCAGGCCTCGCCAGCGCGCGATGGCAATGACGACTGCGGCGAAAATTACGGTGATCAAAGTGAGGGGCAAGCCGCGGGCGTAGTCCTCGAACGAATAGCGGACATCACCATTGGTGTCCAGAGCTCGGAGCATTCGGATCTCGTCGCCCGTCGTAAGGGTGGGTTGGCCTGGGGTCGAGACGATCTCGAGGAGTGTGCGTGACCCCTTGTCCGGACCGGAATTGATGTCGACGATGTTGCGCTGACACGTGTAGGCGTCGGTCTCCGGCGGTATCGGCTCGCCGGTGAACGCGCGGCTGGCAGAGGGGCTTCCGCAGATGCCGACGTCATGGGACGTGACTGTGCCGGATTCGGTGACGATCTCGCCGCCCAGCGGAAGGTCGGTCTGGATCTGTTCGGTGCTCGGCCACAGCAGAACAGCACCGATGGTGACCGTCAGTGCGATCAGTCCGAGGAGGGTGACCACAACCGTGGCCGCGGCCCTCCCGAGCGGGGCAGGCCCGCTGTGTCCATGTCCATGTCCATGTCCGGTCATCGGAGTGTGGTCCGGGCAGCGGTGAGTGTCGGCACCAGGACAGGGTAGTGGTGGCCCGGGGCCGCACCGGCGCAGGCCCTTGTGGGGCAACGTCCGATTCGGATGTGCAACTGCACGTTCCGCAGGTATTGCTCCTGTGTGGCTTACGTGTCGCCAATGTGCTTAAATGTCTGGGCAACGGCAGGGCGCGCGTCCAGGTGTGCGTCCACGCGTTCGAGCCCCGTATGCGCAGTGGCATTACGGGGCTCGTGTTTCGCTCCGGAAGGTCGGTCTGGAGGGGGATCGATCTCCGCACAGGGTTCTCTCTGTACGGAGCCGCCGCGAAGTTCCCGAACGAGGGGTGAATTTCGCGCTCCGAGGTAATCGAGCTGGGTGGCGGGGTACAGGGGGGGTTGACCCCGCCACCAACCTGACGACCACAGGGGGGGGGAGGGGCGTCAGGTGCTCGCGGGCACCGAAGTGCCTGACGTCAACCTTACATACATATCCGGTGTAAACGTCAAGCAGGTGGCCTAAATCGCAATCGTGTCGCCGTAGAGGCAGAGATCGCATGTCCACTCGAGGGCCGGCGTGACGTCCGTTCTCGAGTTGTAAAGGCATAGGATTCACCGTTCAGGAGGTGTGAACGGTGAAGCAGTCCAGCGGCAAGGACCGGATCGGCGCAGTGCTCGCGCGAATGAATCTGCCTTCCGTCGTGGACCGCGATTCCCTCGTGGCGAGTGTCGCCTGGCGTCGTGGCCGCCCGATCCGACTCGCTCCCGTCTCGCACCGACTCATCCCGAGCAACCATTACGGCATGTGGCTCGCTCGCGTCTCAGACGACGTCATCGTCTACACCGATGACACATCGGACGTACACGCCACGCATATCGTGTGTCACGAGATAGCCCACATGGAACTCGGCCACGAACATGATGCGATCGGTGACACCACGCTGAGCCCCGACCGTCTACACGATCTCGAACCGGTCGTCGGCTCGTCCACAATTCTCGGCGCCTTCGGGCGTTCCAACTACTCGAGCGAGCAGGAGTACGACGCAGAACTCCTCGCCACCCACATCATGTCGCGGGTGAGCCGGCGTACGGCGAGCGCCGATGAGCGGACCGTCCGCATCCTCGGAAGCCTCTGACGTTGGACGGCCTGCCCCCGATCGTCACGGGTGTGCTGCTGTTCGTGGTGTGGGGGACGACGGCTGTCCGCCTGATCTGGACGCGCCACGGAGTGGTGAACACCCGGCAGAACGCGTTTCTGGTGCTGGCGTCGATCACGATGTTGCTGTCGAAATCATGGGTGCACGAACCTCTCGACACGGCGTTCGGTCTCGACATGTCACGGCACATCGGGAATGCCGTCATCATGCTGGCGTTCGCGTCGCTGCTCAGCCTGGTGGTGGCGTGGGTGCTGGGCCCGGAGCGTTGGCCGGGTGTGCACGTGGTGTCGATGCTCGGCGCTGCAGTACTCGGAATGGCACTGCTTGCCCTGGGGGCACCTGCAAGTTCGGCCGGAGAACGTATCGAGGTGTTCGGTGGTTGGCAGTACGCCGCGTACTTCGGGATCTACGCAATTCCGTCGCTGGCCTTCTCCAGTTCGATCGTGGGCATTTCGGTGCGCGGATTGCGTCGCACTGCCGACCGGGCCGACCGTCGGATGTTCGGTGCGTTGCTCGCACTGGCGTGCGTGGCTGTAGTCGACACCATCTCGATGGTGGTGGCAGCGGTGATGAGTGCGCTCGGTGTCACGAACGGTTTCACAGAGTTCAGGGTGGCCGTGAACGGGGGCCCGACGATGTTCCTCCTCATCGGAGTGTGCATTTTCGCTGTGCGACCGGCGCTGCGCGAAGCCATGATCGCGTTCGGCCTCGACGCGGACTCGCGTATGCGGCGGCGCCTGAGACCGCTGTGGCGGACTCTCTCCGCTGCGGTCCCCGAAGTGGTGCTCGAACTGCACCCTGCCGACCGCAACACCCTCCCGCCTGCGATGGCGCTGCACCGGATGTGTGTCGAGATTCGGGACGCGATGCTCGTCGTAGCCGAGTATCCCCAGTTCGGACGCTTCCCTCCTGCGGGTGAAGATCGTGATCTGAGCATTGCCGTCGGCCTGCACCTGTCGTGCCGTGCCCGAGCAGCGGGAGCGGAACCGGACGGCGGGCGCGATTCGGTCGTGCCGACCGTCACGGGACACGATCACATAATGTCGACGTCGGTGGACCTGCGAAGTGAAGCCCGAGAGCTGTCTCGGCTGGCTCATGTGTGGGAACGAGCAGGCCGCATTGCTCGCGATTGGGTCGACTACCGGGAGTCGGTGCTCGCCTGATCCGGGAGGTTCCGCAGCAGCGGGATCATCCGTTCCATGTCGCTCACGGAAAGGCTCGGTTGCCTGACCGAACCCCCACGCATCGACAGATGATTCACACCGGCATCGCGTACGGCGAGCTTGAACCGGATCAACACGTCGTATTCGTGGTAGTCCTCGTCCGACAGGTACTGAGCCGGTGCATGAAAATATGCGGCCAACGCGGACAGGACGGCAGGCTCACCGTCCGGGTCGATGCCGTCACGGATCGCTTGCACGGCGTCCGGGTCGACAGGACGCCCCAGAATCGAGGCGAGATCGGAAGCCACCTGGGTGGTGGTCGGTTCCGGTGCGTTGTCGGCGTGCGACAGTGCGAACAGGCGATTGACCCGCACGGACAGCGGGGTGGTGATCATGCGCTGACCTCCGTGTCCAGGGCCGAGCCGGTGTGCGGGTCGCAATCAGCGGCGTTCGCGACGGCTTCCTCCCAGCGGCAGCGGAACCGCTCACGGGTGTCCGCGTCGAGGTCGTGATGGCGCCCCGACAGGAAGCGGCGGTAGAGGGCCTCTTCGTGTTCGTGCGGGTCGGCGAACTCCGGTGGCACCTCGAGCAGTTCGCCGAACGCGAACTCGACGAGGGGTTGCCGTGGCCCGGTCGGACCGCCGTTGACCTCGAGCAGTCGCGTCACGTAGGCACCGGTGATCTTGGAGACCACACGGTTCAGGTCAGCAGCGAGATCGGCAAGTTCGGGCACGTCCGTGCGCGATTCGGCGAGCCGGTTGAGCTTTGCGTGCGGCCCCAGAATTTCGATGATGGTGTCGAGGTCGAGCGGAATCTGCGCGGGCCCGAGGGCGAGTGGGCGGTGTTGCACTCGGTGCCGACGCGGTTCGGTCCGCTGGGCGCCACTCGGCTCGGGAGCGGGTACTTGGTCCTCCAACGGCTTCGGCTCGCCGCCCTCGAGCGCGCGGGCTGCGCTACCTGGTACCCAACGCAGAGCGGTATCGAGCTTGCGTAGCGTCTCGATACTCGGGTCGGGCCCGGTTCCGTTCTCGGCGCGTGTCTGGGCGGCATCCGACGGCCCGCCCGCTGCGCTCACCTCGTCCTGTGTCAGGTTCAACAATCGTCGACGCTTGTAGACGAAGTGTCCGAACCTGGCGCGGTCGGTGGCCATTTCCCATCCCCCAAAAGTGACACTCGAGCGACATACGTGTCGCTTTCCGGGCCCTATCCTACTGCTTGTAGCTAGTGAGGAAGTTACCGAACCTCTCGATGGCAACCGCAAGGTCCCGTGCCCAGGGCAAAGTGACGATCCGGATGTGGTCGTGATCGGGCCAGTTGAAGCCGGTGCCCTGCACCACCAGAATCTTCTCCTGAAGCAGGAGATCCTGGACCAGTTTCTCGTCGTCGTGGATTTCGTACACCTCGGGGTCGAGGCGTGGGAAGGCATACAGTGCACCCCTCGGTTTCACGCAGGAGACGCCGGGGATCATGTTGAGTCGCTCCCAGGCGACATCACGCTGCTCGAGCAGGCGTCCGCCGGGGAGGATCAGTTCCTCGATGCTCTGGTGCCCGCCGAGCGCCACCTGGATCGCGTGCTGGCCCGGAACGTTCGGGCACAATCGGGACGACGCCAGCAGGTCGACGCCTTCGAGGAAGCCCTTGGCGTGGTCCTTCGGGCCGGTGATCGCCAGCCAGCCGGCACGGTAGCCCGCCACACGGTAGGACTTCGACAGGCCGTTGAACGTCAAACACAGCAGGTCGGGTGCCAGCGTCGCCAACGAGGTGTGCTTGGCGTCGTCGTAGAGGATCTTGTCGTAGATCTCGTCGGCCAGCAGCAGCAACTGGTGCTTGCGGGCCAGGTCCACCAACTGTTGCAGCACCTCGGTCGAGTACACCGCTCCCGTCGGATTGTTCGGGTTGATGACCAGCAGTGCTTTGGTCTTGTCGGTGATCTTCGATTCGATGTCGGCGATGTCGGGGTTCCAGTCGTTGCCCTCGTCGCACAGGTAATGGACGGGCGTGCCCCCGGCAAGGCTGGTCATCGCGGTCCACAGCGGGTAGTCGGGCGCCGGGATCAGCACTTCGTCCCCGTTGTCGAGGAGTGCCTGCATCGTGATGGTGATGAGCTCGGAGACCCCGTTGCCGAGATAGATGTCGTCGACGTCGAGTTCCGGGAAACCGGGGACCAGCTCGTATCGAGTGGCGATTGCGCGACGTGCCGGGAGGATGCCCTTGGAATCGGAGTATCCCTGCGCAACCGGCAGTGCGGCGATCATGTCGCGCATGATCACGTCGGGTGCGTCGAACCCGAACGGTGCGGGGTTGCCGATGTTGAGTTTGAGGATGCGGTGCCCCTCGGACTCGAGGCGGGCGGCGTGCTTGTGCACCGGTCCGCGGATTTCGTACACGACGTTCTGGAGCTTGCTCGACTGCTCCAACGTGCGCTGCGGCTGACGACGGTGAAAGTGCTCCGGTGTACTCACGGCGTTCATCATCCCACTTGTGCGCAACCCGATTGTGAAGAGGCGCTCCGCGCCTGTGAGCGGTTAGCGAGTCGTGGGACTCGCTAACCGCTCACAGGGCGCGGAGCGTCCGAAGTCGAAGCCTGGTGTAGGTGAAGACCGCGAGCACGAGGCTGATGAGCACAAGCATGGCGATGCTGAGCAGCCACCACGCTGCGGTGTGCTGCCACAATGTGTCCGGTTCGGTTCCGGTGGCATTTGTGACCAGGTCCACGGTCGAGGCGGTGGCCGCGAACCCCCAGCGCGACGGAATGAGCCACGCGACCTGTTCGAGCACGGCGCGTCCGGTGATCGTGATCAGTCCGCCGCACATCACCAGCTGCGCCATGATCGTGACCACCAGCATCGGCAGCACCTGCTCGTTCGAGCGTGCCACCGACGACAACGCCAATCCGACCAGCACGCAGGAGCAGGTGGTGACGGAGATGTCCACGATCAATTCGACGGAACCGGAGGGGATCAAGCTGCCTCGGCCCGGGAAACCTTTGCCCGCGAAGACGATCAGCACCATGATCACCGACTGCACGATGGCTGCGGCGCAGAAGACGACGATCTTCGCCGTCAGATAGGCGGACGCCAGCAGCCCGGCGGCACGTTCGCGCTGGTAGACCATGCGCTCTCCGACCAGGTCGCGGATGGTCAGTGAGCAACCCATGAAGGCGGCGCCGAGAATCAGGACCACCAGGATCTGCGTGAGCTCACCGGAGACGTCGTCGCCGGAGGGCCCGAAGCCGGTGTCGCCCGGCACGAGCAGGGCCAAGCCGCCGAGCACGAACGGAAGAAGCGACAGGAAAATCAGATACCCACGGTCCGCGCGGATCAGTCGAACCTGGCGGCGGGCGACGGTGCTCAGCTGCCTGCGTCGGGATGTGTGCGCGGGTCGGCCGAGTGGTCCGGGCGGGGTTGATGGTGGCGCCGCTGTCTCGGGGCGGGTGGCGCGGTATTCGGCGAACACCCCATCCGGGTCGGCTGCTACACGGGCGAAGATGTCCGCCCAGTCGGTGCTGCCGAGCGCGGCGCCGACTCGGTCGGGCGGGCCGACATACGCGGTCTTTCCGCCGGGAGCGAGGAGTAGGACCTGGTCGCACATCTCGAGGTAGGAAAGCGAATGCGTGACGATGACGACGACGCGGCCCGAGTCGGCGAGTCGGCGCAACGTTGCCATGATCTGTCGGTCGAGTGCAGGGTCGAGCCCTGACGTCGGTTCGTCGAGGATGAGCAGGGACGGACCCGTGAGCAATTCCAGCGCGACCGATGCGCGTTTGCGTTGTCCGCCGGAGAGCCGGTCGACGCGGGTGTCGGCGCGTTCGGTCAGTTGTAGTTCGTCGAGTACCCCCGCGATCACTTCTTCGCGGTCGGCCCGGGTGGTGTCCGGCGGCAGCCTCAGCTCCGCGGCATAGCCGAGTGCCTGCCGGATGGTCAGCTGCCGGTGGACGACGTCGTCTTGCGGGACCATGCCGATGCGGGAGCGCAGTACCGAATAATCGGCGTGCACGCTGCGTCCCTCGAATTCGACTACACCGTCCGTGGGGCTTCCCGAGCCGGAGATGATGGTGGCCACGGTGGTTTTTCCGGCGCCTGACGGTCCGATGACGGCGGTGAGACTGCCGGGCCCGGCGTCGAACGTGACGTCCTCGAGTAGTCGGCGCCCAGCGTCGATGGTGAGTCCGATGCCCTCCACGCGCAGACCGCCCGCTGTGCGAGTCGCGACTCGCCGCGGAACGAGCCGGCCGTCCTCCGCGATCAGATCCGTGTTGCCGATGGTGACGACGTCGCCTTCGCTCAACTGCGCGCGCGACACCCGCGTGTCGCCGACGAACGTTCCGTTGGCGCTCCCCAGATCGTCGATCTCGAGGCCGGCCGCAACGCTGTGAACGATCGCATGATGCCGTGAGGCCAGCACGTCCTTGACGACGATGTCGTTGTCGGGCGACCGCCCGATCGTGAGGGAACCGGCCGGGACCGACTCGTGCGGGGTCGGTGCCGGGGCATCGACGCTGATCGTCGACTCGTCCCATCGGCCGCCCACGTCCTGGCGGGTCGCGTCCGGATCCTCAACTGATATGTGCAGGATCGGACCCTCGGTCGCGTCACCGAGGCGCATCCGGACCGGACCTCGGACGGGGATCTTCTTTCGGCGCTCACCATTGACGTAGATGCCGTTCTTGCTGTCGGCGTCGACGATCAGCCAGCCGTCGTCCCAGACGAGCCGGGCATGTTCACGCGACACCACGGGGTCGTCGACGGTGATTTCCACGTGCGGGTCTCGGCCCATGCGCACGGATGTGCCGGGACCGAACCTGGCACGGCCTTGCTCGGTCTCGACCACGACCCACTGGCCGTCCATAGCTTCATGGTCCCACGTCGGGCCTCCCCCGTGCGCGGTTAGCGAGTCCAGAGACTCGCAGGCCACGCACCGGAGGCTTGTTACATGCAACATTGGGGTATGGCAAGCACACGAGACCGGGTGCGCGGGCATCGTCGGCGTTTGCGCGAGCAGGGCCTGCGGCCTGTTCAAATCTGGGTTCCCGACGTGCGGGCTGCGGAGTTCGTCGCCGAAGCCCACCGTCAGTCGGCTGCGATTACGGCGAGCGAGCACGAGTCCGATGATCAGGCGTTTGTCGATGCCATCACGGCCAATTGGGACGAGGCGGAGCCCGGCGAGTGAGGCGGGGCGAAATCCATGTCGCTGCGGCCCGTGGCGTCGATACCGGCAAGCCGAGGCCTGTCGCCATCGTTCAGGACGATCGGTTCGACGCGACCGCCTCGGTGACGGCCAGTCGACCGAGGCGGGCCCGCACGTTCTCTCGCGGCATCGTCGTCACCTTGTCGACCATGATTTCGTGCGACCGCACTCTAGGTTGCAGTCAGGGTCAGGCAAATCGACCGAGTGATGCGGTCGAGGTGATCGTCCGTGATCGGCACATGAAAGACGAACAGTGCCGTGATCAGGGGGCCGACGATCAGCAGATGGGTGAGACCGATATCGACGGGTTCGGTGATCTCGCCTCGCGCCTGGGCGCGATCGCAGATCTCGCGGACATCAGCGAGTTCACTGGCGAGGAAGGTGTCTGTCAACGTCTCACGCAGGGTTTCGTCTGCTGCGAGGGCTTCGATCAGGGCGGGTAGCGCGACCTGCGCAGCAGGGTCGGTGAGGATGTCGCGGATCTGGCCGAGCAGCGTGCGCAGGTCGGGTTCGAGTCCGCCGGTGTCCGTGGTGGGGCCGGTGTCGACGTCGTGGACGGCGGCAGCGAACACCATCTCTGCTTTGGACCCGAAGCGCCGGTATATGGCAGCCTTGCCGACCCCGGCCCGTGACGCCACTTGGTCGACCGTGAAGCGTCCGTATCCCACTTCGGACAGCAGATCTCGCACTGCGGCGGGCACGGCGCGGTCGATGCGATCGTCGCGGGGTCTGCCGGGCGTAGTCGAATTCACGCCGACCACTATACGGAACCGCAGTTCCGATACTAGAGTTTCGTATATATCACCTCGACGACGGGAGTCGATCATGTTCAACAGGAACGACGGCGCGGCGCAGTGGTTGTACGTGCTCGGAGCAGGCCTTCTTGGGTTCGTCGGCCTGGCTCACATTGCTGTCGTGCACGTCTTCGGGAAGCCGAGTGACGGCGAGCGGGCCGTGCACGACTTGGCTGCCGCCACCCCGGTTCGTATGTTCGAGGGCGGATTGACGCGCAGTGTGCACGATTTGGACACGGGGTACAGCGTTGCGATGGGCGTCCTGGCTGCCGGATTTGCCGCCACCTCGATCGCGGCCGTTCGCCGTGATCCGACACTCGTCGGCCGACGGTCGCTGTTCTCGGCTGCATCGACTGTGACGACGGGTGCGATGTTGACGATTGCCGCAAAGCGGTTCCCGGAGGTGCCCATCGGCGTGATCGCACTCGGTGCGGCGTGCACGGGTGCGGCGCAGCTCATGAGGCCGTAGCTTTCGATCCGCGGTGGCCAAGCCCGGTGTTACCGTGAATTGGCACTGTTCATCGACCTGACAGGTGTTCCGATGAGTGTCACGGATTCCGGTCCTTCCGCCCGTCCCGCGCCCGTCGATGTTGCCCATCACGCCCATCTGACGGGCCTGTTCGAGCCGCAGCGCGAGGAAGTGGACGTGCGCGGTCTCGAAGTGGTCGGTGAGCTTCCGGTCGACCTTCACGGCGCCTATCTGCGCAACGGCCCCAACCCGCGATTCGACCCGATCGGGACATACGTATATCCCCTCGACGGTGATGCGATGGTGCACCGGATCGAGTTGGACGAGGGGTCGGCGCGCTATACCAATCGCTTCGTTCGCACTCCGATGGTGATGGTGGAAGAGGCTGCCGGGCATGCGATCTGGCCCGGTGTGACCGATCTGTACACGCCCGGCGAAGACGAGGTGGGTCCCGAACTCGCCGGGACGCAGCGCGAACTGCCCGACATCAACGTCGTCCGGCACGGCCGACGGTTGCTGGCGATGGCCGAGACCACCCTGCCCTTCGGCTTGGATCCGGTGGACCTCCGGACGCTCGGACGTGAGAGTTGTGACGGCGCGCTGGCCGTCGGCAGTACCGCGCACCCGAAGGTCGACCCGGTGAACGGGGAGATGGTGTTGTTCAATTATCTGCTGGAGGCGCCGTACCTCACGTGGTCGGTAGTGGGCGCCGACGGATCCGTGGTTCGGAAGCCCACACCTGTTGCCGGGGTGGACAAGTCGATCATGATTCACGACATGGCTCTCACCGAGCGCTACATCGTGCTGATGGTGTGTCCCCTCGTGTTCGACATCGAGGCGGCGATGACGGGCGGGGCGATCCTCGATTGGCGTCCGGACGACGGGACACGTATCGCCCTGATCCCGCGAGATGGCGGCGCGGTGCGCTGGGTGGATCACGAGGCGTACTGGGTGTGGCATTTCGCCAATGCCTTCGATCTTCCGGACGGCCGCGTCAGCGTCGACTACGTCGAATGGCCGTACCCCGCGCTCCTCGCGGGCGATCCGCGCCCGTGCGAGGCGGCCCTGGTGCGTGCCGTCATCGACCCCGCTTCGGGGCGCGTGGCACGAGAAGTCGTCAGCGATCGGGACATGGAGTTCCCGAGAGTCGACGACCGGCAGATCACCCGCGGGCATCGCGCGGTGGCGACGGTGGGTAAGTCCGGTGGCCGGGAAGGTGACATGGATTCGCTGTGGCTCTTCGACACCGAGTCCGGCTCCGAGGCTCACTGGAAACCTGACGGCTGCTCGGTGGGGGAGCCGATCTTCATGCCGGGCACCGATCACGAGTACTGGGGCACCATCGGCACCGACCTCGCTGCGGGCGAATCATGGTTCTTCGTGTTGCCGGCCGAGGATCCGGCGTCCGGGCCCCTCGCGAAGGTGCGATTGCCGATTCGCGTTCCCGCCGGATTGCACGGGGCGTGGCTACCGGCCTGATCCGGGGCCGAGCGAGTCGTCGTGCGTCATGTATGCGGGCTCGGCCTTCTCTACCCCCGGCACAGGTGCAGCGGGTTCGTTCTTGGTGACGGTGTATCCCACGGCCGCTATTGCCGCGATCATGAGCGCCAAGGCCAGCCAATTGGCACACTTCTTGACTCGCTGATTCCCGTCGTAGTTTTCGTACTCGAATTGAGCGCGTTCGCGATCCTCCTTCGCGCCGCGGTACCTGTTCGCCGCTTCGGTCTCTCGCCGTCGAGCTTCAACGACCCGTCTCCGCGGTTCTTGCGTAGCTTTCCGCACAGCGCGTTCGGCTTCAGCAGAGTTGCCGTGCCGCCCGTTCTTCGTCCAATAGGCATCCTTGGATTCGCACAGCCGCTCTCGGTATTCCCTCTGGCAGTAGTCGGCATCTCGCCGAGTTGCGCACAGGGCTTGTTCGGCATCCCACTCGTTGGCCTTCGCGTTGTCGTACCAACGTGCGTAGTCCTCCTTGACGTACTCGGGGGACCTGGTGCCGGGAACACAGACGCCCGACGGGCTGGTCGGTCGCGCTTCCGTGTGGAGGGCGATAACGCCGTCGTTGTCCGTCATGGGATCTTCCTTCGGGGTGAAGAAGCTGTGAGCCGACGACCTGTGCAAGCTGGAAACGGCTGCTGTGGATGGAAACAATTCTTCGTCGTCGGGGCCGTTGGAATCGTCCCCCATAGAGGGGAGGGTTCCACCACCTCCGTGTGGAAATTCCAACCCAGGCGGCACCCTCCTTGTGGGGTGAGGGGACGCACACCCTTTGGGGAGGTGCTGGGCGTCGTTCGTCGTGCAGCATTTCCGGTGTGATGTGGGCGTTGACGCACCCAGTTCGAGCGGACAAGACTTTCCAGTAGAGCGACTTTGCGGATCCTTGTCTTCCGCGATCGATGCCCTTTCGAGGCTGATTTCACTTGCGGAGGTAAGGCAATGAATTCGTTGATCAAGATCGCGTCCGCGGTCGCTGTCGGCGCAGTTGTGGCGGCTGGATGCGCGGGCGGCGATTCCGGTACGCCCGCGCCGGAACCTGCACCCGTCGAATCGACGCAGACAGAGAATGAGGCCACCGGCACGGATGCCGGTGACGCGGAGTCGACGGCACGGGAAGTCGACAAGACCGGTTGGTTCGGCGGATTCGCGATCACTGTGGACGAGGTGACGGCCACATCCGATGGGACGGCGACGACGTTGGATGCCAAGCTGAGTTACGAAAACATGGTTGGTGAGACGACCCGTCCGCCGGACGAGGCGTACCTCGAGATGGATGGTGGCGAGGTCATCGACATCAGCTTCGACAACCCGAAGGTCGCCGGGTTCGGGAAGGGTGACGGCACGGCCACAGCATCTCTGGGCAGTGCAGACGACTCCACCGAGCTCGATGAGGTGCTCGACAACCTGGTTCTGGTCTACGGCGAGGCGGACGGCAACATGACCAAGATTCCGTTCGCCGAGGACGACAAGGTCGAGAGCATCGAGCCCCGGGGAATCCCGGTCGGACAAACGATGACCGACGTCGTGACCATCGACCTGTCGAAGGCGTACTTGTGGCCGAGCTACCAGGCCGGCGACAAGGGCAAGTACGAACTGTGGGTCGAGGCCTCGATGGCTTGCACCCCGGACTGCCACGGCTACAACGTGCTGCCTGTGAATTTCACGGTGACTGCACCGAACGGTAAGTCGGTCAAGGCGGATTCTCGCAGCCCGTGGGTCAGCGAATTGGTGGACGAGCAGTTCTCGGTCGACCGGGAATGGCTGGTCTTCGTCATAGACGAGCCGGCCGAAGGCGACTACACGTTCCGTGTGCAAATGGAATCCACACCTCCCACCCCTGATGGGGAAGTGGATGTTTCGACGAAAATCTCCCTCTGATCGAGCAGAAAGACTGTGCCGCACTAGAACGACAACGTTGGTAGGTGGTTCGTGATGACGATGTCAGACGCTGGTCCGAGCTTGTCCTATTCCGACCGGACGGGCTGTCGGCGGCTGCTGGCGCTGTCTACCGAGAAGCCGCGGATCACCATCGGACGCTCGTCCCGAGCCGATCTCCCGCTGACAGACGACGACGAAGCTTCACGGGTGCATGCTGTCGTCGAGCGGATCGGCGTGCAGTGGACCATCGTCGACGACGGACTGTCGCGCAACGGCACCTTCGTCAACGGTGAACGGCTCGTGGGGAGACACCGACTGCGGCCCGGTGACAGTATTCGAATCGGATCAACGCAACTGAAGTACGTCGACTACGAGCGCGCGACGGGCGCGAAAACGTCTGTTTCCGGAAAGCTACCCACACGTGGTTGCATGACCGACGCGCAGTTGGCGGTGCTGGTCGCGCTGTGTCGCCCGTACGGGCATCACGCCACGTACGCCAGTCCCGCGTCGAACAAGCAGATCGCGGAGGAGCTCTTTCTCAGCGCGGAGACGGTGAAAACGCATCTGCGCGCACTGTTCGCCAAGTTCGGTGTCGAAGACCTTCCGCAGAATCAGAAGCGGGCCAGGCTCGTCGAGCGGGCGATGCACGGTGGGATCGTCACCGATCACGATCTTTGACTCTTGCCTTCCGGCGGTAGCGCCGTCGGCATCCGATTCGCCACGCGCCTACGGCACCGGCAGCGCCTGCCAAGACGCCGAGGATCACCGAGATCGCCAGGGCGGCGAAAGTCGGATCACGCCCGATGAGAATCCACGCCGCTCCCACCACACCGATGGCGAGTACCCCACCGAATGCCGGTACGCCGATTCCGGCGGACACTCGGCGGTGGCCGCGGCGCAGGGAACGGAGGAACGATTCCAGGTACGCGGCGGCGAACAATATCAGCGCGGCAACGCCGACCGCGGCAGCCGTGGTGATCGCGGGTTGGACCGTTTGCACCGGAAAGCTCGAGTTGGCTGGCGGCCCGCCCGGCCCGGTCAGCGACAGCTCGCCGGTGAGAGAGCCTGCGACCAGATAGCCGCCGCTCAACGCGGGTATCGTCGCAACATTTCGACCAGCGTCCGGGACCATTGGCGCGGACTCTTCGGCTACCGTCACGCCCAGCACCGACAGCGTCAGTTCTGCGGTGCCGGTGATCGGCTCGCCCGCGGTGCTCACGACCACAGGCTGCGTCAGATCGATACTGACCGGGGCATCCCCGGTGACGTCGACGCCATTCACCGTGACTGTGCCGGGCTGGATATCCCCTCCTGTGCTCGGTGACCCCAGCCCGAGGAAGGCGACTCCGACGGTGACGAGGGCGAGTAACGCGGCAATCAGAAACGGCGTCTTCGGCGACGGGACGGTGACGACTTCCTTGACGGGGACGAGCGCGGATTTACTGATATCGACCAGCCGTGTTCCCTGGGCGCGCTCGGCCTGCGCGGGGCGCACAGTTGGCGGTGCCGGTTGCTGCTGTGTCGGGGGAGTCGGTGCGACGACACCGTCGATGACGGTAGGAAGCGCGGGTGCAGAGGTTCGTCCCGCCGCCGCTGAGATCGTGTCTGCGCCGATCAACGGAATACCTTGTGTTGCAATCCAGCCCGGACCCCACGGTTCGGCGGACGCTTCGGCCAGGGCAATCCCGAAGGTCTCCGCCGTCGAGTACCGTTCGGCTGGGTTGCGGGCCAGACCGCCCATGACGACGGCCGCGAGGTGTTCGGGAAGGTCCGGCGCAACCTCGTGGAGTGGTGTCGGGTCGTCGAAGGCGTGCATGAACAGCGTCGCCATCGGGTCCTTGTCCGGCGGAAACGGGAGGGACCCGGAGAGTAGTTCGTACAGCATGGTTGCCAGCGCGTACACGTCTGTGGCCGGTGACAACTCACCACCGCGTGCTTGTTCGGGGGCTATGTAGGACGGCGTTCCGATCACTTCACCGGCATGGGTCATGAGCGTCTCGTCGCCGCCGACAACTTTCGCGATGCCGAAGTCGGCGACCTTCAAAGTGCCGGACGCCGCGAACAGCAGGTTCTCGGGTTTGACGTCGCGGTGCAGAATTCCGTGGTCGTGTGCAGCCTTGAGCCCGGCCGCACAGGACAGCGCAACGGCAACTGCCGACGGCGCGTCGAACCCGGCATCGGTGAAGCGGCTCCACACCGTTCCGCCGGGGAGCAATTCCATGACAAGAAGGCAGAGTCCGTCGCTTTCGACGTAGTCGTAGATCGGAACCACATGCGGATGGTCCAACGAGGCGAGCAACCGGGCCTCGGAGACGAAACGACGTTGTACCACCGGGTCGGATGCCAGGGCCGACGGCAACTGTTTGATCGCCACCGGACGTTCGAGCCTGCGGTGACGGCCCGCAAGCACCACCCCCCAGCCGCCCTGACCGAGCTGTCCAGTGATCTCGTATGCGGGTAGCGAATCGCTGACCAGCTCGAGATCGGTGGTCATCGGTCGAGACTTTCGATGTTCATCGGCTCGGTCTCCCGCATATCTTCCTCGTCGTATTCATCCTCCTCGTCCGAATCCGGTGTCGGGGAGAGGTATCCGAGGGCGAAGAATCCACCTCCGAAGGCGAGGATGACCAGCAACCACCGTTCGCCGGACGGCACCCAGACCCGGAATGCGGAGAGCGTGAATACGAGCACCAACCCGATGCCGATACCTGGCGCCAGCAGTCGCAGACCACGCTTCCAGCGGTTGTCGGATAGCCGTTGGCGGGCGATTCCAAACGCTGCGTCGACGATCGCGAGGACGGTGAGGATCAACAATGCGAGGCCGAACAGACCGTAGACCGAGCGCAACGAACCCTGCACATCGGTGATGGTGGAAACGGACGCAATTTTCTCGCCGGCCTCGTCGAATGCGGTCACCGTCCCCCGGATCAGCCCGGTTGCCTGCTCGGCGAGACCAGCAAGATCCACCGAATAGACCAGGGTCTCGGTCGTGTTCGGTTCTGCGGTGAGGCCCACCGACGTGCCGAATGCGAAGAAGCTCAGGCCGACGACCTGCCCGTCGAGGTCGATGCGACTGATAGTGACGGGGTCGGGACCCTCATTGGTCACCATTACCTCGATCGTTGCGGAGCCGTCCGGGTCCAGGATGATCGGGTCGGTCTCGGTGGCTGTCGTGACGTCCCTGCCGTTGACGCTCGCCGCAAGGCTGACGGTGCCGACCGCTGCTGTGGCCGGGATGGGGAGGAGGAACCCGACCACGGCAATCGCCGCGAGTATCCACACCAGTCTCATGTCCGCTCCACTTTTCGGGTCGGTGGGTTCAGCAGCCGACGCAGGTACACGAACACGCCGATCAGGAGGAAGAACACGATCACGGTGAGGGTCGACGTTGCGGCATTGATGTTGCTGACCAGCACCACGTCGAGAGGCGCGGCCAACAGTACCGGCCCGCAATCGGCTGTGACCTGGTAGCGGCCTTCGGTCAACGTTTGCATGTGGAAGGTGGATTCGAACGCGCCGTTGGAATCGGCGACAGTCTCCCCGGCAGGCGTTCCGCCGACCGCCAGGGCGACCGGCGAATCGGGCGGGCAGCCGTAGCCCTGACCGGAAACAGGTTCGCCAGGCACCACGGCCGGAGTGCTGAGTTGCAGGGCCGCCGATGCTGAGGGTGGCGCCGCGCCGGGTGGAGGAAGTTGCGACGGGGGCCCAGGGATGACTCGTTGAGTCGCGACAGGTGCGCGGGTGATATCAGCGGATGCAGGAAGCTTCGGTGCGTCGGGGTTGGGTGCGGAACCGGGTGTGCGCTCAGGTGGAGGGCTGTCGACTGTGTGGGTGTCGTCTTTGTGAACGGACCCATCCGGTGGGCCTTTGGGCGTGGGATCGTTCGCGGGGCCTTTGGGCGTGGGATCGTTCGCGGGGCCTTTGGGCGTGGGATCGTTCGCGGGGCCTTTGGGGGTGTCCTCGGGGATGACAACGTCCGGTATGTCCTCGGGGATGACGATCTCGGGTGTGTCGTCGTCGGGGATGACGATCTCGGGTGTGTCGTCGTCGGGGATGACGATCTCGGGTGTGTCGTCGTCAGGGATGACAACGCCGGGTGGGTCTGCGGGGATGACCTGTTGGAGGACGCCGCCGTCAGTTGAGTCGTCGGGTGGGTCTGTGGGGATGTTGGGCGCGGTGATGACTCCCTGGGGCATGTAGCCAGGGTCGGACCGGTCGTAAGGAATGATGCCTGGATCGCCGGGGATGACACCCGGGGAATTGCAGTAGTTGTTGGTCGGTTGCGGGTCGCACCAGGGAGGTGCTGCGGCGACAGGCTGCGGGATGACCACCGAAGAGAGGCACACCAGTGCGGCAGCGGTGGCCGGAAGGAGGCCGACGGTAACCCCTGCCCAGGCCGATCGGGCAGTGCGCCACATTAGCCTCACCCCCTTGGTGATGCTCGTGAGATCATTCTTCTCCGCTCTCGACAGCGTGACAACACCTGAGGCAATTCAGCCGCTGCCTCGGACGCTCTGGACCCACGGGGCTGATGATCCCGGCCCTGGTTGGATCGCTCGGGGATGATCCGTGGGGTGAGTGCTTTCCATCCTTATGGTGACGATTTAGCTCTGCAGCGTCCCTAGCCTTGAGGTATCACCACTTGGTTCTTTCGTAATGGAACTGATGTGGTCTCACCATCGAGAGGAAGCTACGCGCGATGTCCCCAGCACTTGGAATCAAGATCGGAAGCGTGGATTTCGCTACGACGGCGGACCCATCGGACGTGGCCCACGTGGATCCCGGCGCGAAGGTGATCGAGACCCGACACAGTTCGATCTTGTCGATGACGGGAGGAGGAGCATCGGCCCTCAAGAATGCAGGCAGCTTCTCTCGCGGGCAGGGATCAGACGCCGAAATCAGTGGATTCGTCGGTCGGGTCGGCGATCCGGTCGATCTTCTTGCCCCTGACGGGTCCGCACACAGGCCGGAAGCGCTTGTTGCGTCGGCTATCAGCTACCTGATCAAGTACACCGCCGGGGCGCTTCCCACTGCGCCGACCATCGCAGCCGGGCACCCCGCCCACTGGGACTCGGACGCGGTTGGCCTGGTTCGCGCCGCATTGGACGAAGCCGAGTTATCGCATGTCACGCTCGTATCCGAGAGCACGGCGATTCTGCATGCGCTGGAGACGACGAACGATATTCCTGAACAAGGTGTGGTCCTGGTCTACGACCTCGGCGGAAACTCGCTCGACGTCTCGGTGGTACGCAAAGGGGACCACGGCATCGACACCATCGGAACACCTCTGCACAGTACAGATTTCGGTGGTTCGCAGATCGACTTCCTCTCGCTGCGGCACGTCCTGGACGGTGTCGGGGACGAGATCGGGAAGATCGACGACACGGACCCCGCAGCCCGGGAGGCACTGACCGAATTGCGTGGCCGCTGCAGTGCTGCCAAAGAGGTATTGTCCGCAGAGACAGCCACCATCGTGGAAGTCGATCTTCCCGGCTTCCGCAGCGACGTTCGCTACACCCGTGCCGAGCTCGAAGAATTGATCCGAGAGCCCCTCATGCGCACCATCGAACTGACCCGGCAGTACCTGCACGCGAACGACCTCCGTATCGACGATGTCGACTGTGTGGTCCTTGCCGGAGGAACCTGCTCGATTCCCCTTGTCGCAGAGATGATCTCCTCCGATTTTCGGATTCCCGTGGTGAGCGTCGACAACCCGGCGGTGCTCTCGGCTCGCGGTGCCGCTCTGTTCGCACGGAGCGCAGCAACCCAAACGAATGGGCGTTCGGCCACCGTCACCGCATCGTCGGCCCGGACCCTCGAGCCGGCGGAGCGGCCAAGAGGATTGAAAGGTAGTTCAGTCCCACCGTTCTCCCAGAAGTCTCCGCGTCGAGTTCCGCCGGTGCCAGTGCTTTCCACCCCACTCGTCGATTCTGCTTTGGGCCGCCGCGTTGCGCATCTGTGGGGCCGTCGTGCGGCGCTGGCACTGGCTTCGACAGCAACGATAGTTGGTGCCGCTGCCACCGTCGGCGCTGTCGTCTTGGGAGGCGAAGCTCAGACCACTGAACCCGTGAACCCTGTGCCCGTCGTCATGCCCGAGACTCAGATCTCCCCGCCGCTCGAGGTAGCGCCTGCTCCAGGTCCCCGCTCCGCGCCCACTCCGGCCCGCCTCGAGCCGGCCCCGGTGCGGGCGTCCGAACCGCGACGCGCAAGGCCCGCCGCCCGACCTCCCGAGGCCGCGGCGCAGGAGGCCCGACCGCCACGCGACCACGGTGCGCAGTCCGGCAGTACCAACACTGATAACGCCCCTGCGCCGGCCGATGTGCCTGCCCCTGCTCCGGCCGGTGTGCCCGCGCAGCCCCCCGCTGCCGCGCCCGCGCTTCCGCCTGCCGACGGTCCTGCGGTACCGCAGCTCGAATCGCCTACGATCCCGTCGGACAGCACCCAGCCGGAGGTGGACTCCGGCACGTCGCCTGCCGGGGAGGACGCTGCCTCGCCGCCTGCCGAGGAGGAGGCTGCTGCTTCGCCGCCTGCCGAGGAGGAGGCTGCTGTCTCGCCTGGTGGTGAAGATGCCGGTGCCTCGCCTGCCGGTGAAGATGCCAATACGTCACCTGGCGGTGACGAATCTGCACCAGCTGCCGACACGAGCGGTGCCGGCGATGAGTAGATCAGGATTCGTGCAGCTCGCTCAGCACGCCCTCCGCGCTCCGGGCCGCAGCGAGGCATGCAGCGGCAGTGAACTGATCGGCGAGTGGATGCTCGGCACGTTCCCGCCACCGCTGTACCTGAGCCAACGCCACTTCACGGCCCACTCCGGCGACGGCGAACGGTTCGAGTCCGAGCCGTTCCGCGTGTCCCGTGCCGAATGCGCCCAGTACGCGTTGCAGATCGTCGAGTTCGTCCCTGGACAGTCGCGCCTTGACCGATCGGAGTTTTCCGAGCATCCGAAGCTCCTGGAAGCCATGAACGTTCTTCAACAGCCTGGTGACCTCGCGATTGGCTTCGTAGGCCCGTGGATTCGGGTGCTCGGCGTAGATTCGTCGTAGCATTTCCAGCGCGGTGTGGACTTTGAGGTCCTCGGACCGTTGCCCGAATTGGATGTCGATAACGCTCTCGAGTTCACTCAATCCGCTCCGGGCCAGGAGCCTGTCCGCGAGAGTGGGGGAGTCGGCGACGCCGAGCCGTAGTTGGGTCAATGCCATTCGGATTCCGAACAGTCCGAATCGACGAATCAGTTCCCCTCGCACCCCGGCGTCGACCGGCAACGGGCTTTCTTCGCGCTCGAATCGATCTGAGGACAGCAGCGCCAACTCCATGTCCTGCGGCGCTACCGTCGTCAGTTTCCGCAATGCCACGAAATCGCTCTGACGAAGTGTCCGCGCCGAGAGTGCCAAGAGGCCCGCTACGGGCACCGCGGTTTGGCACAGGCCAGTCAACTCGAGGTCCCGCGTTACTTCTTTCGCCACATCTCGTGCCGAGTGCATCGCGTCGAGCCTTCCTGATCCGAGCTCGTCCGCTCGGCCGATGACGCCGATAACCCCGAGTGGTCCGGCTTGCCCGCCGACGTGCCCAGCGATCTGCCGCAGGAATGCGACGTCCGTATCAGTCAACGTGCGAAACAGGTACACGACCGCGTCTGCTTCCGCAGCACCGGATTCCGGCGTGAGAAGCCGCAGGGTTCTTGCGGATACGTCGCGTGACAGCGAGGAAGTTCCAGGAGTGTCGATCAGGGTGGTACGAGAGAGCGTGCTCGCAGGCCAACCCACATCGATTCGGTCCACTGCCGCTGATGTCAGTGTTCCGAGATCGAAGGTGAGATGCCCGTCGACGCGACGTACCGGCACGTTCATCGACGCCCCGTCATGGCAACGTGCGGTAACCGATGGGGTCGAGCTGTGGCGAAACCACGTGACGATTCGAGTGCATTCGGTTGCGTCGGTTGGTGCAATACTTTGGCCGACAATCGCATTCAGTAGTGTCGACTTCCCTGCCTTGAGGGAACCGGCCAAGGCGATTCGAAGAGGTTGATCCAACCGTTCGGCCCCGACGGACAACTGGTCGAGCACTTGCCCGTTCCCGTCGTATAGTCGTCGTGTCGTAGCGATGAGATCGCGCGTGCGGTCGGTTGTCGAGGTGGCGGTCATCTTACGAGGCCCTCCGGCCTGATCTCCGCCACACGATGACGCAGGTCAGCGATCACCGCCAATTGCTTCTCAACCGACCGTGCCCGTTCCTCACGCTCCGTCACTTGAAGATTCGCGGATTCGTTGGCCGCCTTCATCGACTCCTTCAGTGATCGGATCGATTGCTCGGCAATACCCTTGAAATGGTCACGGAGCAATCTCTGCGTGAGTCGTAGCCGGTCTCGTGATTCCTTGTGCACATGGAAGGAAACGGTGTCGAGGTACTGCCGAACGGCGGACTTGGCTTCGCTTCGGCGCCGCGCGAGTCGTTGCGTACGGTCCTCTTTGTACGCCCGAGCCCCCAGTAAAACGCCTGCACCGAGGGTGATGGGATTCATCATCGCCAGGCCCAACATCGTGGCGCCCATCCCGAACATCATGGCACCGCCGAATCCGCCACGCATACCCACGAGCAGCTTCTCGGTGATCCCAGCCTTGTTGGCGCCTATGGTTCCGACCTCGAGTGAGGGATCGATGATGGCAGTGCCGCCGATACCGCTGATGCGGGGCAGTTCCACACCGTCGTCGTCCGCTGCGAAGCTCGCCGCGACATCACGCGCCAACGCCTCTGACGAGTCGTAGGCCCATGAGAAGTTGTCTCCGACGGCGGATGCCACCTGATCTTGCAGCCACTCGGTCAGTTCCGCCCAGATACGACCTGGGTCGTTTTCGTCGATCGTTGTCTCAGCTGCCTGCACTATCAGACGCATCCGGTTGCGGAGATCATGATCTATCTCGGCATTCAAGTCCGACACCCCGTCATTGAGGACTTGCTGCCACTGGGCAGCCATCTTGGCTCGCGACTCGGCCGCGGTCTTCTTCTCATGCAATTCCTCGATCAAGCGTTCACGCACGTCCGGATCTCGCAGCGCCGTAAGTTCGGACTCGAGTTCGATGGAAAGATGTTCGGTAATGGACTCGAGTTCGTCTGCGAAGTTCGTGCTCCGATGAATCGATGCCTCGCCCAACGCCCTGTTCCGCAGGAAGGTGACCAGTTCGGTGAAGCCCGATTCGGAATTGAGTTCGTGGTCTTTCAATCGCAGCGCATGGGCGCGCAGCACCGATGACACCGCGATCACTGGTACCGATAATCCTGCCGACATCAGGTGCTGTCGATCGGCGTCGAGGATCCGCCGCCAGTCCGGGAACATGTCCGTCTTCGTCAGTGCGATCACCGCCGCCGGGCACAGTCCGACGACCTGACGGATGAAGGCGATCTCGGGTTCGGTGAATTCTCGACTGGATTCCGATACGACTACCGCAGCATCGGATGCGGCGAGAATATCCAGAATTTGTGGAGTGTGGAGCTGCCCACTGCGCCCCATGCCGGGTGTGTCCGTTATCGTCATTCCCTCCGCGAGGAGGGTACTGCTGACGCCGATCTCTGCTCTGATCACCAGATTGCCCCGCGCGTGCGCGTTGGTCGACAGGTCTGAAACGATGTCTGTAAGGGGTATCGGAACCTCGAATGGTTGCGGCCGACTCCGGTCGGCAACCACCAGGATCGCCGAGGCCGTCTCGGCGTGCCGCACCGTTGTGGGGACTGTGGTGCCACCGTTCACCCTGCACGCAGGTAGATTGAGCAGCGAGTTGATCAGCTCGCTCTTCCCTTGTTGCACTCCGCCGACTACCGCCACCTGCACCGATGCATCTCTGAGTCGGTCGAAGGCTATTTGCAGGCGTCCCTCGAGGTCGCTGCGATCGGTTGTGTGCAGAATGGATCGGACATCGTCCAACAGTGCGGGGTCTATCGGCGGGCCGTGGAATGGCGCCGACGCTGTCTCATTGCTGTGCGGTATCGCGGCCGATTGACTCATCGCGTACTCGCCACTTCCCACAACGGAGACCTCTGTAGGCGGAAACTCTGTCAATGAGGCTACTCCCGTCATGAAGTCTGCGCAGGCAGCTGCCGACGACGCGCAACTTGGATATATAGGACTGGTCGCGCCAACGTTTCAGTTGGCGCGACCAGTTGTCGTGCTGGCGTCAGGCGAGCATCACCCAATGAGGCTGATCTCGGCGGACGTATCGATCTCATTGGTATCGTGCTCGGAGTTGTCGGTCGTCGATCGGTCGACCGATTCGACGTTGAATGAATCGTTGGTGGACTCGTCGTCGAACGAATCGTTGATCGAGTTGTCTTCCATGTAGTCGACGTTGCCGGTTGACGACGCGGTGTCTCCGAAGTCGACGTTGATGTCTTCGACCTCCGAGTCTCCTGCGACACTGGTGGATTCGGTGTCCCCGCCGCCGTTGGTGTCGCCGCCGAAGACCCCGCCACCACCGAGGAGACCGCCGCCCGTGTCACCGCCGCCGGTGGTGTCACCGTTGGTGCTGCCGGCCGCGGAGTCGATGTTCACCTCCTGGTTCCGGCTATCGGTGACATTGGAGGTGTTACCGACACTGTTTCCGTTGCCGTCGACCGTGCTGGAGTTGTCGGTGTTGCCACTGCGATCGCCGGTCACGTTGCCCTCGCCCTCAGCGTTGCCGTCACCGACCTGGTTGTCATCGCCTTCGACGTTGTCGTCGCCGACTTGGTTGTCATCGCCCGTCACGACTGGGCCTCGGTTGTCACCGCCGACTGCAACGCCGTTTTCACCGGTATTGACTCCAGTGGCATCGTCGGTGGTCGCAACCGCACCGTCGCCGTTGGCATTCGCGGCCTTCTGGTTGAACTCCTGCGTGAGGTCGCCGCCGTCGGTGTCGATGTCCTGATGCACACTCTGGTCGGTGTACGAGTAATGGTTGTTGACGATCTGCTGAAGTGCCTGGGCCGGCGCCGCTGCCGGCAGAATCTGAACAGCTGACCCTGCACCTGACAGGACAGAGGGGCTGCCCGAGAGCCCCGATCCCGAAAAGTTGGACCCGTGGGGGGAGAAGCCGGATCCGTTGCCCGAGAAGCTGGATCCCGAGAAGTTCGATACGCCGCCGGAGAATCCCGAGCCGACGCCCGACCCCGAGGATCCGGACCCGCCGCCCACGAAACTCGATCCGCCGCCGGGAACGGAGTCGGCCAGTGTGGGCAGGACTTCATTGATCTCGGCGACGTTGATGTCAGCGAGCCCGGCATCCGCCAAGCTTCCTGTTGGATCGGCATTGAACTCCTCGGCTGCTTCGCGATCGAAGAGCAGGTCCAGGATGAAGTCGAAAATTGCGGTGTCAGACATTGGATTCTCCATTGATTGGGTCGTCGATCGCTCGGTCTGGCGATCGAATGACAAGCCCTGAATTTCAGCGATCACACCGATTGCGGAGATCCCACGTCGTCGGGCTCTGAGAACGATTCTGTCCGCTGCCGGTCGGCAAAATCGTCCTCAAATGGGTGGAGAATCCTCACCCGGTGGCGCCCGTGTTGCCCGGCACTCGGTCGGCGACGTGGAAGGCCGGTACGGTCTCCGGGCAGTGAGCGCCCATCAACCTTGTGCATTCCGAATGCTGTGGCGTTTACTTATATCCACAGGGTGACACCGTTCACTCGATCTCAGCACGTTGTTCGAATGCTGCCATCCCCTGAATGCGGACAACCGATGCCCGTCGTCACCCGACGACTTACGATCGGGGATGCCTGATGCCAGCGCGTTCGATCCCGCTACGGGGGTCCGCCCTACTGGCCCTCGTTGCAGCTGCCGCAATCACCGTCCCGGCGCCTACATTTGGCGCCGCACCGTTGGGTATCGGCGAGGTCGTGGAACTTCTGGAAGCACAAGAGAGTCCTCAGGCCGACCAGGCGCTGGAAGTGCTGCGCCACATCACCTCTCACCGGGACATATCGGATGGGCTCATATCCACCGCAGACGCACAGAAACCATATCCAGGGTTTGTGATGGTCCACCCTCCACCGCCGGTGGGGTGCGAACGACCCGTATCCAGGTTCACCATATATACCAATTCTGGGGCGCAGGATTGGGTGAACATGATGTACCGGACTCCTCGCGGCGCCGAGCTGATACCACTCGAAACCGGAGTGCAGTTCTTCTGGATCAATCTCGAGACGCTCCGCGCTGGGTCTGCTCCCTGGATTCACACCAATTATGGGTTGCCTCCAGAGGATCCGGGGACGTGGCAACAGTCACGGGTGTCCGGAGGATTCGAGTTCTTTGCCGGGCGAAACTTGGTGATTATCTACGGCGTCGATACACCCTATGGCGGTCCGACGTGCTTTTACCTGACTTTCCTCATCGTGAACGACGAGGGAGTGCAGGTACCGGAACTGATCCTTCCGGTTTTTCCACCCACACACGGAACGCCCTGATTCGAAACGAGAGTTGATATGGCGCGAGACGTACGCATCTCCGCGGTGGGGACGTTCGCTGAAGCATGCTGCGAGAGCTGGTGGGCACGGTTGCGGCACCGGGTCCAGCCGTCCGGACATTGTCGAGGCACGACCCCCTTCCAGCTGCCATGCCGCCGACGTACTTGTTCGGGTCGTAGCGCCGCAGGCTCGATCTGGGGAACCGGGGTGTCTTCGCTCGTGTAGTCGAGAATCACGGAGCCCGACCACGGACGCACGTAGATCGTTTCGGTTGCGCTTACGCAGGTCTGTCGCCGGTTTATGGGAGGACTACGAAAAATGCCAAACAACGACTCCCAGGGCATGTTCGGGGCGTAGCGCGGGTCTATCGAGGAATCCGATGTCTGAATCCGCACAGATCGAGATCAGGGAGCAGGGCCGGAAGGTCCGCTGTGTGGACGTCGACCGTGCCCTCGTGATCGGCCGGGACTGCGCCGGCGAGACTGTGGCGGACGAAGGTGTATCGAGACGACATCTCAAGCTCTTGCCCAGTCCGCTCGGCTTGTCGGTTGTCGACCTCGACAGCCGGAACGGGACCTACATCAACGGCGTTTTGGCCGACGGCCGTGCAGAGCTCCGGTCCGGCGATGTCCTGCGGGTGGGGAGCACGGACATCGTCGTCAGGGCTATGCCCGTTCGCCAGGTGCCGGAAAGCCGGGCGACGGTCCGTACCGGCTTTGCCATACCTCGCCCTCCACCCGCGTCACTGCCATCACCGGTGCGCGTGACGCCACGGTGGGGTGTGCGGAAAGCGTGGCGTCTCATCTTCGTCGGAGGTGGACCGGATTCGAATCATCCGGCAGTGCGGAACTA
This sequence comes from Rhodococcus quanlei, assembly GCF_055231015.1. Taxonomy (NCBI): domain Bacteria; kingdom Bacillati; phylum Actinomycetota; class Actinomycetes; order Mycobacteriales; family Nocardiaceae; genus Rhodococcus; species Rhodococcus quanlei. Next base: position 92,443 of record NZ_JBUYWD010000018.1, read on the forward strand.
TCTGGAGTTGCCCACACGCGTCCCGCGGCCGGTGTGGCACATCGCTCAGGTGATCGCCGTCGTCGCGTACCTTGCGCTGTGTGTGGCGATGTTCGTCCGCCCTGCCGGCGCGATGTTCACCTTCTTCGGTGTCATCGTGCCATTGCTGCCCATCGTGTTCTTCGTTGCGCCCGGACTGTGGCGCAACATATGCCCGCTGGCGGCGTCGAACCAGGCCCCACGCCTGTTCGGTTTCACCCGGGCGGCGACGGTACCCGAATGGTTGCGTCGGCGCGTGTACGTGATTGCGGCGGCGCTGTTCGTCGGGATCGTTTCTGCTCGGCTGGCGCTGTTCGACCACAGTGCCGGGGCGACCGGGGTGTTGCTGTCGGTGGTGATCGCCTCGGCCTTCGTGGGCGGCATCGTGTTCAAGGGAAAGAGCGGTTGGTGTAGCAGTATCTGTCCGCTGCTGCCTTTGCAGCGCGTTTATGGGCAGACGCCGTTTGTGACCGTGCCGAACAGTCATTGCCGGCCGTGCGTGTCCTGCACGAAGAATTGCTACGACTTCAAGCCACACACGGCATATCAGGCGGATCTGGTGGATGCCGATACAGCGTGGAGTGCGCCGCGGAAGCTGTTCGTCGCTGCGCTGCCGGGGCTCGTCCTTGGGTACTTCACGCTCGCGGGCCAGATCGGGGCGTCCGATTGGGCGCTCTATCAACGTCTGGTGCTGTATCTCCTGGTGAGCGTCGGGTCGTTCTTCGTTCTCGACGCGCTGTCGAACGCCGCGACGGTGCTGGTTGCCGCGTGCTACGCGGCGGCCGCTATCAATGTCTTCTACTGGTATTGCAGCGTCGTCCTGGTCAATTCGTTCGCCGTGATCACCGGCGTGGACATTCCCTGGGTGCGGTGGCCGATCCGGATCGTTGTTGCACTCTTGACCGTGGTGTGGATATCTCGCACCTACTGGAACACGCGCGCAGTGCCCGCAGGTGACGATGCGCCCGCGCCGCAGAAGGAGGACCGCGCTTCCGATTCGGCCCTGCGGGCGGAGACCCCTACCGAAAAGGCGGAGGTCCGGTTCCTCCCAGACGGTCCTGTGGTGTCGGCAGAGGCCGGCATCAGCTTGCTGGAGGCTGCGGAGCTTCATAGGATTCCGGTCGAGGCGGGGTGCCGAATGGGGGTGTGCGGTGCCGATCCGTTTGCCGTCCTCGAAGGGGAAGAGTGCCTGTCGTCGCCGGACGAGGAGGAGCTCGACACACTCCGACGATTGGGCCTGGCGGAGAACACTCGAATGGCGTGTTGCGCCCGGCTGAGGGAGGGCACCGTCACGGTCTCCACCAGTCCAGGCTCCGGCAGCCCGACTCGCGGTAGTAGGCCAGGCAATTTCGATCGATCGATTCTGAGCGTGGTCGTGCTGGGTAACGGGATCGCGGGGGTCACTGCGGCCGATTTCGTCCGGCGCGGTCACCCGGACTGTGAAATTCATGTGGTTGGGCGGGAACCACTTCCGCTGTACAACCGGATGGGCATCTCACGTCTTGTGTATGGGCGCTCCGCCATGGAAGGTCTGCATTTGCTCACCGATCAGTGGTACGCGGACCACGATGTCACCGCATGGCTGAACACGATCGCGGTACGGATCGACCCGGACGGACGGCGGGTGACGCTGGGGACGGGAGACACCTTGTGCTTCGACCGGTTGATCCTTGCGATGGGAGCTCGCAGTGCTGTACCCGCGATCGACGGATTCGGCATACCGGGTAGTTTCGTGCTTCGAGAAGCAGGTGATGCCATGCAGATTCGAGCGTATGCGCAAGAACACCGTTGCCGCACGGCTGTTGTGGCAGGTGGTGGCCTGCTGGGGTTGGAGGCGGCCTACGCGTTGAACGAGCTCCGCATGAAGGTGACTGTTCTCGATCGCGGGAATCGGCTGATGGACAAACAGGTGGACGGCCGGTGCAGCCAGCTCGTGGAACACCATTTCGCGCGAGCAGGAATCCGTGTGATTCATCGTGCAGAGGCGGCGGTGGCGACCGGAAAGCATTGTGTCCACGAGGTGACGCTGGTCGACGGAAGGGCGTTGCAGTGTGACGTCTTGTTGGCTTGTGTAGGGATCGAACCGGAGGTGGATCTGGCGAGAGAAGCGGGTATCGCTGTGAATCGTGGCGTCCTGGTCGACGACCGAATGCAGTCCAGTGTCGCGGACATTTTCGCGGCCGGCGATGTTGCCGAGCACGATGGACGCGTACTGGGATTGTGGCCGATAGCCGCCAAGCAAGGGGAGATCGCTGCGGTCAACGCGTTGGGAGGTGATGTACGGCTGTGTTCGGAGATCCCGGCCACCATTCTGAAAGGAGTGGGGCTGGAGTTGTTTTCGATCGGCCGCGTTCACCGTATGCGCGGCGATGAGGTGATCACCATCGATGATCCGTTCGTGCCGTCGTACCGCCGCCTGGTGATCGCCGACGGAATCATCGTCGGTGCCCTGATGCTCGGTCACCACCCCGAGGAACTCGCGACAGTGACCGCGGCGGTCAAGAGTCACAGCCCGATCGACGAAGCGTCGATGCCGGCACTGCGTGCAGGAGAATGGGGGTTTTTCGCGCTAAAGGCGTTTCGTTCGTGACTGGGACGTGCCAAGCCGGAAGGTGGTCCGCGTGTCGTGAGCCGTAACGTCCCTTGCCTCCTGAAGTCGCGATGTAGCGAACGACGTCGGCGCGCAGCCCACCTCCCGGCAGTGGGGGCACCAACTCCTCGGAAGTCCGCGCGTGCGTCCCTAGGTGAGGGAGTGGTGCGCATCGGGTGGGGCAGAATCCGGCGGTGCGCTACGCAGTTCTTGCTACCCGCCTGGCACTGTGTGTGGTGACGGGTCTAGAGGAATGGGAACACGTCGCAGACTGAGCCGAACGGACTCGTGCAAAGCGGGTTTGCTGGCAGCGTCACGGTCTCGGTTGCAATGACCCCATTCGTAAGATCGTCGAAGCAATGCACCTCAACGGTGTAGGTGCCGTCCGGCAGGGCGGGCGTTGTGAAGGTGGCTTCGATCCTGGACACCGTCGGATCCTCATCTTCACGTATTTGTTGATCCTCGACACTGTCCACGAAGACAGGCCCGAAACCGCTGGGGGAAACGTACACGCCACATGCGAACGGACGGACGTCCAAGTCAGTGATGGCGCCGATTTGGACGGTAATGGTGTTTCCGCTGGCGGTGATGTTGGTCCCGTCGTCGGTGACGACGGCGGCGCCGATGCCAGTGCCAGCGGTCAGGGTGAGGGCGCTGGCTGTGGTGAGGATGCCGACCCGGGCGAAGGCGCGCGTGGGTGTGTGTTTCATGGGCTTCTCCCTCAAAAGCGGTGGTGGACGCTGTTCCTGGGTGCCGTACCGTGAGACAGGTCGAAACCATGAGAATGTGATAATTATCACACATGCTGAGTTGTGGGGCGAGCGTCCGTGTTGACTCCTGAATTGGCTGCTGAGCGTGCCTCGGCACGATCCACGAACGGCTGTTACTCGGTTTCCGCGCTCGTCCGGTAGGTGTACACGCGCTTGCCCACACGAATGCTCCAGTCAGGCCGTAGTGGCGTCGGTTCGGACCCGACTCGTGTCCAGTCTGTGTTTCCTGGTGCGGCGGCGAAGGTGCCGTTCGCCGAAGGCCCGTCCTGGATGGTCACCCGTCCGTCGGATACCGCAATGTGCGCCTGCACCCGCGAGACGAGGCCCTCTTCGTCGTCGACGACGAGAGGTACAGCCCTACCCTGTCGGACGGATTCGTGGTGCCAGGGTTCGCGGCCCATGACGTAGTTGCGGTCCAAGGGGACGCTTTTGCCGTCGTCCGCGACGAGTGTCGCGACAACTGCTTGCACTGCCATTGTCTCGGCCGGGGGAGGTGACGGACGAGGTGACGGTGCCGTCCGTTCGGCGGTGGAGTGATGGGGGACCGGGGCGGTGTGCATCGCGGGTGGTGGGGTCGCGTACTGGGTCGGTTCGGGTTCCTCAGGAGTCGGCGGGCTTCGACCGGGTTCCCGCGCGGCGGTCGGCGAGTGCACGATGAAGCCTGCGCCTGGAACCACGCCTGTACGCAGATCCGAGTGTGGATCGACCTCCGTCGCAGTCTCGGTCAGATACATCGAGACCGTGGTGGCGGACTCGGGCACCAACCTGTCCACCCAGGTGTAGGCATCGGTACCGGCAGCGCTGTGTGAACCATGGGGGTCGGTGATCTCGGCCCGCGTATTTGCGTGCAGCAGCACCACGCCGCCGCGGGACAGTGGCGCGTAGAGGCCGAACGCCCCGATCGGTCCGTCACTGTGTTCGGCCAGCAGGCCTGCGATCCGCCAGGGAAGGGTGTTGCTCGCACGCGTGGCACTCAGCAGCGATAACAATTCGCCGGTGAACGGCTCGAGGAGTGCGGTCACGACAACTGCATCCGCGCACCTGGCGACCACGCCTTCGCTGCCCGGCATCACGGACACCTTCGGTTTCGGACGCTCCATGACGAGCCCCTTCCCAGCGGCTGTTCTCAGGATCGCAGAATTGCGTACCAGGAGCTAGGCGGGAGCGGGTCTTTGTGCGCACCCAACCAACGGGAGGCCGGTGTACGTGTCAGATAGCTGGAGGTTTGCTGATCCTGGGAGCCGCGGGTTGTGGGTGGGGAATGAACCCGGTGTGATCGCTGTCTATGACTCATGTCACTCGTGGTGGCCCAGTGGTGCCTGACGGCCGAACTGGGTTGATTCTTCATCTACCACCATCGCCTGCCCAGGTGCTATGGTACCGACCGGTAATTTGGCCGTCGGGGCACAAGGACAGGACGAGACAACGTGGGGGCTTCGAAGCCGAACACCGATGCGCAGGAGAGTTCTCTGCCAGGTAGTTCCACGCTGGGCAGGCGCGCGCAGGGCAAGGCCAAGCGCTACCTGTGGTTGTGTGGCGCGGTCGTACCACTCAGCCCGTTCCTGGGATGGGCGCTCGTCGAGACGCTTGGTCCGGGACTTTTCTGGGCGTTCGGTGTGCTGCTGATGGCTATCGTGATCCCGCTCGTCGATCTGGCCACCGGACCGGATCTGAGCAACCCGACAGACGAAGAATCCAAGTCTCTCGAAAACGACCGGTTCTTCCGGTGGTGCACCTATCTTTACCTGCCCGCCCAGTACGCAGGCCTGGTGACGGCCTGCTATCTGTGGGTGAATGCCCCGATGGGCTGGCCGGAACGGTTGGCGCTGGCATCCACCGTCGGTGTGGTCGCGGGCATCGGCATCAACGCCGCTCACGAACTCGGCCACAAGCGCACCAAACACGAGCCCTGGCTCGCGAAGATCGCCCTCGCCCAGTCGGTGTACGGCCATTTCTATGTCGAGCACAACCACGGCCACCACTTGCGGGTGGCGACGCCGGAGGACGCGGCGTCGGCCCGCATGGGGGAATCGTTCTGGCAGTTCCTGCCACGCTCGGTGATCGGCGGCGTCCGGTCCGCATGGCAGTACGAGAGCAAGCGGTTGAAGCGTCGCGGCAAGCGGGTGTGGAGCCCGCAGAACAACGTGCTCAACGCCTGGGCGATGAGCGTGGTGCTCTTTGCCACACTGATCGCAGTGTTCGGCTGGTCCGTGGCTCCGTGGCTGGTCTTCCAGGCAGCTTTCGCGGTGGCGATGCTCGAGGCCGCCAACTACCTCGAGCACTACGGACTGCTGCGTGAGCGGCGCAAGAACGGCCGGTACGAGAAGTGCTCACCCCGGCACAGCTGGAACAGCGATCACCTGTGCAGCAACCTGTTTCTCTACCATTTGCAGCGACACAGTGATCATCACGCCAATCCACTCCGCCGTTATCAGACGCTGCGCACCATGCCCGAGGCCCCGCAATTGCCGGCCGGCTATGCGGTGTTGATGTGGCTGTCGATCGTTCCGCCGCTGTGGCGCAAGGTGATGGACCCGCGGTTGCTGGCGCATTACGACAACGACATCTCGCGGGTCAACATCTACGAACCCAAGCGCGACGAGCTGTTGGCGAAATACCCGCTGCCGGACGTGTCCGGTGCAGCCGAACAGGTTGCACAGCAGGCTGCACGCACAGCGTCAACCGCGTAGCCCGTTCAGGTTGGTGGTGCGCTCGCCGATCCACGACCTCATGGAGTCGATCTCCGTCTGCAGCGCCTCGTCGGTGAGGTCGTCGGAGACGGGCACCGTCTCGGCGAGGGTACCGAGGATCGCGATTGCCCGGCCGCTTCCGTATATCTGTTCGAACAGGTCCCAGTAGGCGTCCTCGTACAGCTTGGTGAACGCGGCAGACTCGAGGAATCGGGTCTTCAAGGGGTTGCCGGCCTGCATCGGTGGCGCGCCTCCGCCCGGCTCGTGTCCACCGGGCTCGGTCCCGGAGGAACCAGCGCCACCCGGACCACCGCCCGGCCCCATGGACACCGTGTCGTGCGGACCCGCGGTGACGTCACCTTGCATCGCCAGGTTCAGATCCCACGAGATGACCGACAGCTTCTGTGTTTCCAGGTCGTACCACAGGTAGTAGTTCTGTCCGGGACCGCTCATGTCGTCACCGTTGGTGAGCAGATTCTGTGTTGCGACATAGCGGGCGAACGACTCCACGTCGACCCAGTCGGCCAGATGCGCGGCGAATTCTTCGTCGCTTGCCGAGTCCATCCAGGCAAGGAAGTCGATGATCGGGGCAAGGTTTCCGCTGTCGACCGCATTGATCTGTTTGAACTGATCGGTGTAGGACGATTGATCGTCTCCGACGTATTCGAATCGTGACGACGCGTCCGCCTTGTAGAGGTAGCCGTCCCTGTCGAGAGTGTCGGTGTCGAACAGCGTGTTGGCATACGTGTCGTCGGGGTGTTCGAGCACCAGCCTGGTGGTGGTGGCGCCGTCGTTCACCGAATACACCGTGTACGCGTACCGCTGAGATGGCTGGCCGGTGTCGGCGGTGAGCGAGAGCGCCATCGCTTCGTTGAGCACCGGCGAGCCGGGACGAACCGCGAGTTCGGTCATGCCCTGGTAGGCCCGTCCGCCGGCGTTCTCGTCGAAGCTGATGAGCAACGGCAGAGAGGTCGGATCGTCGGCCGAGGCCTGCGTCATCATCGGGCCACCCATTGCAGGTGGACCCTGCGCGGGATCGAACCCTTCGGGCGGCGCGAAGCCTTCGGGCCGGTCGATGCCATCGGGCGGTGCCATGTCGGTGCCCCGCACTCCCGCGAGGGTGGAGTTGCCCTTCAGGCGCACCGCTACGTCCTCGATCCGGGTGCCGTCGATGACGACGTCGGCGGTCACCCACTTCTTGTTGCCGGTGTCCTGGAAGGTGGCGATCATGTCGTCGTACTCGACGTCGGTGATCTCGATCGACAACTCGTGCGTGACGGACGTGTCGAACAGGTCCACCGTTCCGGTGATGTTGTCGGTGATCTCCGAGGCGATGACCGTCACGTCGCCGGTGATGTACGGGTGGATTCGGCTCGATCCGAACACCGTCGCCAGCACCACCACGAATACCGCCAACGCGACGGGCAACTTCCAGTGCCGACGCAGCGACGTGGGGATCCGGTGCCGCAGCCTGCGCCGCGGCGGTTGCTGTATGGAACTATCGCCCATCAGATGTCGGTCTGGTCGTATCCGGTCAAAACGGTGACCCGCTGCCCGGTGTTGACGTCGCTCAACGCGGAGATCAGCTCGTTCGGCTTCTTCCCCTTCTTCAATCGGGCCGTGTAGTACAGCTCGGTCAGCGCACCGGATCGGACCGCCTCGGTGGAGACCAGTTCGAAGTCGGTGCAGTACTGGAGCAGCACGTCCTCGACGATCGACGTGTACTCCGGCTCGGGCGGCACCTGTACCTTGACGACCTGCCGTTGGACGTCGAGCTTGAACCAGTTGAACTTGTTCATCAGCACCAGCACCAGGCAGATGGCGATGGTCGCGGCGATTGCCAGCACGTAGAAGCGGGTGCCGGTCGTCATGCCGATGGCCATCACCAGGAAGATGAAGCCGACGTCACGGGTTTCTTTGATGGCGTTGCGGAATCGCACGACCGACAGTGCGCCGACGAGTGCGAAGGCGCGGGCGATGTTGGATCCCACCACCAGCATGATCAGGGCGATGACCATGCCCACCATGACGAGGGTCTGCACGTAGGACTGGCTGTACGAGACGTTCTTGTGGGTGTAGCGGTAGACCCAGCCGATGATGGCGGAGAGCACGAACGACAGGGACAGCGACACGATGATGTCGAATGTCGTGAAGGTTCCGCTCAGGTCTTGGAAGTCGAAGTTCATGAGGTTCCTGTTTCAGAAGATGGGGGCGGGTACTCGGGCGTCGAATCCGTCGGGGAGAACCAGTTCGGGTGCGCCGATCCGGGATCGAGGAGCGAGTTCGAATGCTTGGACCGATTGGCAGTACTTCGAGATGCGGATCACGGACATGCCGAGTCGGGCGGTGAGGTCCGTAGCCCAGTAGGGGACCCGCTCGTTGGCTTTGAGTTCGACGATGGCCAGTTTCGGCGGCACGATGAACCGGTTCTGCGCACCGGAGGCGAAGTGGAAGTCACGGTCGCGTCCGTGCACCTTGTGGTCGATGGTCACTCGCAAACCGAGATCCGCATCGCGGCCCACGAATGCCTCGCGCCGATACCCGGTGGTGACGATTGGCCGCAGGTCGAGATGGCCGAGCAAGGTGGAGACTTCGTTGACGAAGGGACGCTGGGACCGTGAGCATTCGATCTGTTCGCGTCCATTGAGCCAACGTTGCGTAAGGCCGTAAGGCATTGCGGTGCGACGCTTCTGGGTTACCCGATTGACTCGCTGTTTGATCTCCACCTGAACAGGAGTGTCGTTCGTGCACTCGTCCGGGTTGCCGTACAGGCGTAGCCGCAGCTTGCGCCGGAACTTCAGGCCCTCGATCTTCTCCCAGTAGAAGCGCAGATCGGCCGTGTCGTAATACAGCGACGTCACCGGGTAACCCCCGTGTGGGGAGTACGGGTCGGTGTCCATCCGGGCGGCGAGTTCGTCGCGAAGCTCCGGTACCTGTAGCTCGTCGACGAAGTACTTGATCTCGTACCGGTTGAACGCGTGCAGCCTGCTCGCGGTCTGTTGATAACTCATCGGTACAGCACACCCCGGCTACCTCGAGGATTCGTGGGCTGTCGCTGGCAACCGGCTGTGGGTTGTGGTTGCCAGGAAATTCACAGGCAACCTCGAGTCGGCGGTCAGTGTCTCCTGCGAGAATTCACAGCGTGAGCGACTCCACCCCCGAGGCCCGCGTGCTGGTCGTCGACGACGAACCGAGCATCGTCGAGCTGCTGTCCGTGAGCCTGAAGTTTCAGGGCTTCGAGGTAGAAACCGCGACCAACGGTGCCGAGGGGCTCGACCGCGCCCGACGGTTTCAGCCCGACGCGGTGATTCTCGACGTGATGATGCCCGGCATGGATGGCATGGGCATGCTGCGCAGGCTGCGAGCCGACGGCAGCGACGCTCCGGTGCTGTTTCTGACGGCAAAGGACGCCGTCGAGGACAAGGTTGCGGGCCTGACTCTCGGCGCCGACGATTACGTCACCAAACCGTTCAGTCTCGAAGAGGTGATCGCCCGGCTGCGGACGATTCTGCGGCGTGCCGGCAGGGGGACGGAGGCCGAGCGCAGTTCGCGGATCCGATTTGCGGATGTCGAACTAGACGACGACTCGCGCGAGGTGTTCAAGGCGGACGAGCCGGTGTCGCTGTCGCCCACCGAGTTCACGCTGCTGCGGTACTTCATGGTGAACGCGGGCACGGTGCTGAGCAAACCCCGGATCCTCGAGCATGTATGGAACTACGACTTCAACGGTGAGGTCGGTGTCGTCGAGTCGTATGTTTCGTACCTGCGACGCAAGATCGACACGGGCGAGGTGCCGCTGATTCACACCGTTCGCGGCGTCGGCTATGTGATGCGGAAGCCACGTACGTGACTGCGCTTCGGAGGCTGCCGTTGCGGTGGACGCTGATCGCGGCCCTGCTGGTGTTGTCCGGTCTCGGGTTGCTGGCCTCCGGTGTTGCGGTCACCTCGGCGTTGCAGAATTCTCTGCTCACCCGCATCGACCGAGACCTCAGCGACGCGGCGCACACGTGGGCGCGACCCCGGGGACTGCCGCCACCTCCACCTCCGAGTGTTCCGAGTTCGCAGCGTCCGCCGAGTCCGTTCTACGTTCAGGTCACCGCCTCTGACGGCGAGGTTCTGTTGGTGGTGAACGACGAATCGGCCGCACCGGAGGTGCCGTCGGGGCCGACGGGTGGTCCGGTGACCGTTGACTCCGTCGGCGGCGATGATGTGCGTTGGCGTGTGGTGGCTACCGAAGGTCCTGATGGGGTGGTCACCACGGTCGCGGTGAGTTTGTCCGAGGCGGAGGCGACCGCGCAGCGGCTCGTGGTGTTGCAGGCGAGCATCGGTGGCGTGGTTCTCGTTGTGCTCGCGGCGGCGGGCGGATTCGTGGTGCGTCGGAGTCTGCGCCCGCTGCGGGAGGTGGAACGCACCGCTGTCGCCATTGCGGGTGGCGATCTTCACGAGCGTGTGCCCGAGCGCGATCCGCGCACCGAGATCGGCCGGTTGTCGGTGGCACTGAACGGGATGCTCAGCCAGATCCAATCGGCTTTCGCGGCCACGGAGCAGTCGGAAGAGGCGGCGCGCCGCTCGGAGGAGAAGATGCGCCGGTTCGTCGCCGACGCCAGCCACGAGTTGCGTACCCCGCTCACCACCATTCGTGGGTTCGCCGAGTTGTACCGGCAGGGTGCCAGCACCGACACCGACCGGCTGATGGGCCGTATCGAGAGTGAGGCCCAGCGGATGGGGCTGCTGGTCGAGGACTTGTTGATGCTGGCGCGGCTCGATGCTCAGCGGCCCTTGGACCGTGCCCCGGTCGACCTGCTTGCCGTGGCGACGGACGCGGTGCACGGAGCCCGGGCCGTGGCACCCGCCCGTGCCATCGAACTCGAAGTGATGGACTGCTCCAGTGCCCCAGAGGTTCTCGGTGACGATGCTCGTCTGCGGCAGGTGCTCGGAAACCTGGTCACGAATGCGCTCACCCACACATCCGAGGAGGCGAAAGTGACGGTGCGGGTGGGCACCACGGAGGACGACGCGGTCCTCGAAGTCCTCGACACAGGCCAGGGACTGGGCCCCGAAGAACAGGAGCGGGTGTTCGAACGCTTCTATCGGGCGGACTCCTCGCGTACCCGGGCGTCCGGCGGCAGCGGTTTGGGCTTGTCGATCGTTGCGGCGTTGGTTGCCGCACACGGCGGCCGCGTCGAAGTCGACTCCACGAAGGGGGTCGGCACCACTTTTCGTGTCTTCCTTCCCCTCCCACCCCGGCCGATGTCACACACGTTCGACTCAGGAGAACCAGTGTGACATTCGCCGGAGCGGGGTCAGGTGGGGGTCGCCCAGGCGATGATGTTGTCCGCGTAACCCAATGGTGCGCCGACGAACTCGCCACCACAGGTGATCAGTGCCAGCAGTTCTGGACCGTCGAGGCGGTTGAGGCGAGCGGTCGGCAGTGCACCGGAGGCCTTGTCGTAGTGTTCGACTTCCTGCACCGCATAACGGTATTCGGCGCCGTCGGCGGAGCTGAGGGTGACCACATCGCCCGGTTGTAGTCCGATGAATTTCTTCGCGAACCCGACCTGACCGTTGCCGTTGATGTGGCCGGTCATCACGATGGTGCCGCCCACCCTGTCGCCGGGCATGTCGGAATCCTCCCACCAGCCGATGCGGTCCAGCCGCTCAGGCGGTAGTAGCACGCCGTCCTTGTCGGTGCTGATCGTGACGATCCGAGTGGAGTCGTCACCGGACAACGTGATGGTCGTCGGCGCCCACTCGGCCGGAGCAGGTTGCACAGGCTCCGCGGTGACGGGCACGTTCGCGGACGGCGACGACCGGCCGGAGGCTTGCTGCGCATCGGTGCCGCATGCGCCGACTGCCAGCACCACTGCCGAGATCCCCACCGCGAGTGAACGCTTCACGACTTAATCCCTACACGTGGAGCGGTCCGGACGGCACCGACTTGATCGGGGTGCGATCGTGACTCGGCACCGTCACGTCGATGTCGTTCTGTTGCACGTTCACATCGGGGGTGTCTGCGGGAGGTGTTGTCGGGACGGGCATTCCGGCGTCGGTGGCGACGGTGAAGTTGACCGGTGTGCTCGTCGACTGACCGCCCTTGCTGGTGCATTGCACCGTCACGGTGTAGTTGCCGTCGGGGAGCATCACGTCGTAGTAGGTGATCGACGCACCGCCCGAGGTCCATTGGTTGGGGACGAAATTGCCGTCCCGCACGACGGTCGGTCCGCAGGTGGAAATGATCTGTTTGGGGTCGTTGGGGTTGTGCACCGTCAACTGCACCGCCGATCCGTTTCCGCCGACCTCGACGATCGGGGCCAGGAGCGTTGGCTCGTCGGGGAATTCGTCCACGCTGTCGGGCACGCCGTCGCCGTCGCTGTCGGTGTCGTCAGGCGGCTGCGTGGGCGGGTTGTCCTCGCACACTGTCGCGTTGTTCACCGCTTCGGCGGCTGCGGTATGTGCGGCGTTGGCGTCGCTGATGGTGGCCTGCTCTTGCTCTGTGACGTCGGCTCCGCCAGGAGATTCCGGCGTCCTGGCATCGGTCTTCACCTGTTGCGCTTGGTCGGCTGCCACGCTGCGATTCGCGGTGAGCTGGTCGTATTCGGCCTGCGTGAGGCATCCGCCTTGTGGCGCTCCGCTGGCCACGCCCCCGCCCACCAGCGCGCCTCCGGCAAGGACGACGGCCGCTACCAATCTCCCGCTTCTGCGTGCGATGTTCATGATGTGGTCCTGCCCTTCTCGAACGGGGCAGCGGTCGTGCCGGTCAGCGGCACGAACTCCGCTGTTACGTGATTAATCGTTCGATTTCGGGGCCCTGTTACCAGCGAGGCACACAGCGCCGTCCGGCGAATGTCACACCGGTTCGCGCGAGTAGAACGTGTGTGACATCGGCAGGGGGGGAGGCGGAGACCTCCGGGTTTCCCGCCTGACGGGAAAGGTGCTCACAAGATCGCCCCGTGCTGTGAGCCTCGTCTCATAAGCGCAAACAAACAGACGTAACGCGGCGATCGGAGACGGGCATGACGAACAGGGTTCTCGAGTACATCAACGAGCATGCGGACGAATTGTTCGCGCAGGGTGCCGAGGCCGAACGGATCGGTTCGCTGACCGACAAAACGGTGCAGCTGCTCACCGAAGCCGACGCGATGCGCATGTTGCAGCCGGCCGAGTACGGCGGGCTCGAGTACCGGCCCCGTGAGTTCGCCGAGACGGTGATGCGCCTCGCTTCCCTCGACCCGGCGGCGGGCTGGGTGCTGGGTGTGTGCGGCGTCCATCCGTGGCAGCTGGCCTACAACGACACGCGGGTGCGAGAGGAGGTGTGGGGGCCGGACTCGAGCATCTGGATGGCCTCGCCGTACCTGCCCGGTGGCCTGCTGGTGCCACAGGGTGACGGCACGTACCACTTCAGCGGAAACTGGCAGTTCTCTTCGGGCACGGATCATTGCCGCTGGGCGTTTCTCGGCGGAATGCTCGCCGGCGAGGACGGGAAGATGGTCCAGCCGCCGCAGATGGTGCATGTGATCGTGCCGCGCGGGGACTATCGGATCGTCGAAGATTCGTGGGATGTGGTGGGCCTGCGGGGCACGGGCAGCAAGGACCTCGTCATCGAAGGCTGCACAGTTCCGGATTACCGGGTGATGACGTGGGAGGACGTGTCCGACGGAACGGGTCAGGCGCGGTCGGGCCGCACGGAGACGCTGTACAAGATGCCGTGGTCCAACATGTTTCCGCTGGGTATCTCGTCGGCCACCGTCGGCATCTGTGAGGGGTTGTTGCGGCTGGCCCAGGAATACCAAGCGGACCGTATCGATGCGAACGGCGTCAAGGTCAAGGACGACCCGTACACGATGTACGACTTCGGTGGGCTCGTGGCGGATCTGCGTGCGGCGCGCACGGAGTTGCTCGACAACGCCGACTTCTTCTGGGATCTGACCGAGCGGGGCGAGGTCGCCACGTTCGCGCAGCGTGCTCAGGGGCGGGCGACGCAGGTGCGCGCGGCGTGGCGTGCCGTCACCGCGGCAAACGAGATCTACGCCCGCTGCGGGGGCAATGCTCTGCGCATGGATCAGCCGATGCAGAGGTTCTGGCGTGACGCCCAGGCCGGCATCCACCACGCGATCCATTCGCCGAACACCGTCTACCACGCGGCGACGCTCAGCTCGCTCGGCGCCGAACCGCAGGGGCCGCTGCGCAAGATGATCTGAAGTCGCCCGCCGATCCCACCGGACCATTCACCGAACGAAACGAGGACACACAGATGATCGAGGTAAGCAACCCACGCGAGATCAAGGCGCTGGGATATGTCGAGGTGCAGACGAACGACATGGAGCGCTGGCGCACACTCGCGTTCGACGTGCTCGGCTTCGCGAAGGGCTCGGGCCCGGACGCGGACGCCCTGTACCTACGGATGGACGAGCGTGCGGCACGCATCATCGTCAAGCCCGGGGAGGAGGACAAGGTGAGTGTCGTCGGCTGGGAAGTGCGTGATCAGGAGGCACTCGGTCGAGTGCGTGCGTCCGTCGAGGAATCGGGGACGACCGTGCGGGACCTGACAGCCGAGGAGGCCGACGCGCGCCGGGTGGAGGCGGCGATCGCGTTCGACGACCCCGCGGGTACGCAGATCGAGGTGTTCCACAGCGCGTTGCTGGACCATAGTCCGGTGGTGACTCCGCACGGTGCCACGTTCGTCACCGGCAAGCAGGGACTCGGCCACGTCGTCGTCCCGGTGCCCGACCAGGACGCGGCGTACGACTTCTATGTCAAGACGCTCGGATTCCTGCCGCGTGGGGCGTTTCGGATGGACGTGCCGCCGGAGGCCGGGATCATGCGGATCCGGTTCTTCGGGGTCAACGAGCGCCATCACAGCCTGGCGATGATGCCGTCCCCCAAGCAGGGGCCGGGTTTGATTCACATCATGGTCGAGGTGGACTCTCTGGACGCGGTCGGTCAGGCGCAGGACCGCGTGGTGGCCGAGGGAATCTCCCTGTCGTCCACGCTGGGGCGGCACACCAACGACAAGATGGTCTCCTTCTATGTGCGTGCTCCGGGCGGCTGGGACATCGAGTTCGGCTGTGACGGGATGCTCGTCGACGAGACGCATTACACGGCCGAGGAAATCACCGCCGACAGCTACTGGGGTCACGACTGGTCCGGCTCGGAACCGCTGGGGGTGATTGCGTGAGGACGGAACGGGAACGGTGCCGGCGATGATCGGTCGCATGCGGTGAGTTAGCGCTGGCACGCTCCCCGCATCCCACCGAGCGAGACCGATTCGGGGAGGCCGCGACGGTCTTCGCCATGATGAGGCGGTGGCCACCCGTGAGGGAGAGGAGGCAGGCGATGAGCGGTATTTCCGACTCCGGAGAGTTCCTGTCGATGCTGGACAAGGTCGACCTCATTCTCGATGCCGTCGAGGAGGAGGGGCATCTGACGTTGTCGGGTGTGATGGAGCGTACGGGGCTGGCGCGTTCGACTACTCATCGCCTGTTGATGCAGATGGAACGCAAGCGGTGGCTGTTTCGCGTCGGCACGAATTACGAGTTGGGTGTGCGGCTGTTCGACCTCGGGACCAAGAGTGTGCGCAATCACTGGTTCTATGGCCGGGCGCTCCCGACTCTGCATTGGCTGCACGCGTACACGGGGCATGTCGTGCATTTGACGTATCTCGACGGTGGGGAAGCGGTCGTCTGGGACAAGCTTGGGGACGGAAAGTTCGGCATGTCGGTGCCGAGCCGGGTCGGTTCCCATATGCCGGCGAACTCGACGGCGTCGGGGAAGGCGTTGCTCGCGGCGCAGCCGCCGGGGCTGGTCGAGGGAATCGGAGCATTTACGCAGGTCACCGACCGGACGATCGTTTCACGGTCGGCCCTGCACCGCGAGTTGGAGGCCATCCGCAAGCGCGGGTGCGCGACCGACGAGGGCGAATGGGTGCCGGGCATCGGCTGCGTCGCTACCACGGTCCACGCCGGTGGATCGGTGAAGGATGCCTACCGCACCACCGCCGCGATCTCGGTTTGCGTCCCGATCGACCGGCTGGATTCGCGTCTGTTCGCTCCGCTGGAGGCGGCGAGGGAACGGATCGTTCAGAGCACTCGGGTGAACCCGATGGACGACTCGGTCGGGATCGACCGAACGACGAGCAATACGAAGGAGAAGTTCCAGTGACCGTACATGTCGACTATGCGTCCTCACGTCGGGAAGTGACGACCGAGGCGGGGGTGCTGCGGTACCACGAGGTGGGCGACGGGCCCCCGTTGCTGCTGCTGCACGGTTCCGGGCCCGGGGTGACGGGGTGGCAGAACTTCCGTGGCGTGGTCGGTGACCTGGGGGAGCGTTTCCGATGCCTGATTTTGGAGTTCCCCGGTTTCGGGGTGAGTGACCCTGGAGACGAGCATCCGTTCACGATGGCCGGTGCATCGGTGGGTCGGTTCCTCGACGCGCTGGGGCTGGGTCCGGTGGATGTGATCGGCAACTCGATGGGCGGGATCGTCGGCGCCCGTGTGGCCATCGCCGAGCCGTGGCGCATCAGGCGATTGGTGACGATCGGTGGGATCGGCAAACCGGTGTTCGGTAGCAATCCCAGCGAGGGTATCAAGACGCTGATCGAGTTCACGGACGATCCGACGCGTGAGCGTCTGCTCCGGTGGCTGCATGCGATGGTCTACGACCCGGCGACGGTCACCGAACAGCTCATCGAGGAGCGTTGGCGTTTGGCCACCGACCCGGAGACGTTGGCGATCGCGCGCCGGATGTACGGTTCCGCGGCGTTCGCGTCGAATGCGGAGGCGACGAAGCTCAGTGCCGCGACCCCGTACTGGGCGCAACTCGACAAGATTACGGCGCCCACGTTGCTCACCTGGGGTCGAGACGATCGGGTGAGCCCGGTCGACATGGCGATGCTGCCGATGCGCGACATTCCCGGCGCGGAATTGCATGTGTTCCCGGACTGTGGGCACTGGACGATGATCGAGGCGAGGGAGGCGTGGCTGTCTGCGGTGACAGCGTTTCTTACCCGCCCGGCGGCGGATCGTCAGGCGGGGGATTTCCCTCCCAGCGGGAACGATCTGTCGTAGTCACTTCGGGGCGGCAATGTGAGCTGCACCACTGTGAGGTGGTTGCCGCATGGCGGTAGCTGTCGATCGTATTCGGAGGTTGTGATGACACAGGTCGAGGATCGTCCCGCGGGCGAAGTGAGTGACGAGAAGGTGCGCCGGATCGATGCGGGCAACAATCCGACACGGTTTGCCCGCGGCTGGCATTGCCTGGGGCTGGCGCAGGCGTTCCGCGACGGTGAGGCGCATGAGGTGTATGCGTTCGGCGGGAAGCTGGTCGTCTGGCAGGACTCGAACGGGGACCTGAAGGTGCTCGACGCGTATTGCCGGCACATGGGCGGCGACCTTTCGCAAGGCACGGTCAAGGGTGACGAGATCGCTTGCCCGTTCCACGACTGGCGCTGGGGTGGCGACGGCAAGTGCAAGCAGATCCCGTACGCCAGGCGGGTGCCGCCGTTGGCTCGCACCCAGGCCTGGCGGTCGTTGGAACGCAACGGTCAACTGTTCGTCTGGCACGACCCCGAGAACGGCAAGCCGACCGAGGACGAGGTGATCCCGGAGATCGCCGGCTATGGCACCGACGACTGGACCGACTGGGCGTGGGACTCGGTGGTGATCGAGGGTTCGCACTGCCGGGAGATCGTCGACAACGTCGTCGACATGGCGCATTTCTACTACATCCATCTGAACCAGCCGCTGCACTTCCGCAATGTGTTCGAGAACCACATCGCCACGCAGGAGATGTCGTTCAAACCGCGGGCGGACATGGCGGGCGAGGAATTCGTCGATTTCGGCGACGAAAGCGTGACGCAGTCGTACGCCTCGTATTACGGACCGTCCTACATGATCAACCGGTTGGTGGCCGACGGTGGGCTCGAAGTGATTCTGATCAACTGCCATTACCCGATCCGCCCGGACGCGTTCGAGCTGCAGTACGGCGTGATCGTGAAGAAGATCCCGGGAATGCCGGACGAGCAGGCGCGTGAGCTGGCCACCCAGTTCGGGCACGGCACCATGAAGACCTTCGAGCAGGACGTGACGATCTGGAAGAACAAGTCCCGCATCGACAATCCACTCCTGTGCGAGGACGACGGCCCGGTCTATCAGCTACGCCGCTGGTACAGCCAGTTCTATGTGGACCGGGCCGACGTGTCCGAGGACATGGTGCGCCGTTTCGAGTTCGACGTGGACGTGACGAAGGCGAACGAGTACTGGGACCGCGAGGTGGCGCAGAATGTGGAACGCAAACGCGCCGAACGGGCGACGGCGTGACCATGCGGGAGATTGCTTGTGCGCAGTGCGGCACCCGCGTGCTGGCGGAGAAGTACAGCGTGCAGCACACCAGCGTCCAGTGGCTCGACCCCGTCCCCGGGGCCTGCCCTCTGATGGGACGACGGGGTGAGCCCGAGGGTGCGGAAGAGTTTCGGGGCCGGGTGGTCGGGGAAATATGCCCGGCGCTGTACGCGACGATCGACCGGGCCGCCCGCGAAGGGGTCCTGCCGTTGTCGTTGCGTAGTGAGCCGGTTCCGGGGCTTCTGCGATGAGGTGGGTTCTGCGATGACTAGGGGTAGCGAAGTGACGATGAACTCGGTGGCAGGCACACGGACGGCGCGCGCCAGTCCGGCAGTACCCGAGGATCTGCGCAGCGTGTTGGGTAATTTCTGTACAGGGGTCGCGGTGATCACTGCCCACGACGGGGCGCGACCGCTCGGTTTCGCGTGTCAGTCGGTGACGTCGTTGTCCTTGGATCCGCCGTACGTGTCGTTCTGTCCGGCGCGGACCTCGTCGAGTTGGCCCGCCATGCGCGGATCCCGGTGCCTGTGCATCAACGTATTGGCCGTCGATCAGCGTGACCTGTGCGGACGTTTCGCCGTGCGCGGCGGCGACAAGTTCGCGGGAGTCGAATGGTCCCGCGCGCAAAACGGAGCGCCGGCCCTGCACGGGGTGATTGCGCGGATCGAGGTGGAGCTCGAGGCCGAGCATCCGGCGGGCGATCACACGATCGCGATCGGTCGCGTCACTGCCCTCGATGTCGAGCGTGTCGCAGATCCGTTGCTGTTTTTCCGCGGCGGATACGGCAGTTTCGTCGGCGCCGGGTAAAATGGAAGCGGGGGAGAACATCGTCATCGAAGGCGCCTTCTGATGGGCAGGTCTCGGTGAACAACTGCTTCAACAACTCGGCGAGGCCGGCTACACCGAATTGAGCATCGTTGACGTCGAAGAGCCTGTAGGGATCTTCACTTCCGGCGCAGTCGATTCGGTGTTCGAGAATGGTGTCGACGTCAGTCAGGCGTGGGACAGCGGAACTGACGCGCTCAGTGACACGACCACGGCAGTAGGAGGAATAGTAAGCGGTGCCTGGAATGCAATCTTCTGAGGTGGACCGGCCACCCGAATGGCCGTCCGGAAACTGGAGAACTCGCAAAGAGCGGATACGACTGGCATTTTCGTACGTGTTCGGTGCCCTTGTCATCTTCGTGTGCGTCGTGGGTGTGTCGGTAATGCCAGGCGAAGGAAAGCCAGAGTCGGTCAAGTACTTCATACTGTTCGGCCTGATATGGGTTGCAATTCTGGCATTCCCGATCGTGTACAAGCCGAAGTCAAATGGTCGAATTCTCGTCACCGATCGGATGCTGGGGGGCAGCCCGGCTACCGCCATCGAGTATTCGTCAGGCCCCCTCATCGTGATGTCGCTGCTCACAGGTCTAATTGGTCTCATGATGGGCCTCGTGGCATACGAGTTCTCATTGGATGCCGAGACCGAAGGCCTTGGTTCCACAATCGTTTTCGCGCTCGTCGCGCTCTTCTTTGGCAGCTTTCCCCTCAGCTACCTTCTGGGACGCGTAAGGCGAGGCTACATCGCCTTCACCTCGGAAGGTATCCACCAGCGCGGCTGGGCGTTTGAGTCGTTTCTGCCGTGGGAGTCTGTGATGGGAGTCAACGCCGGCTATCACGGGTTCCCGATGACTCTCATCTATGCGTATAACGACGACGGTTGGCGCATGCGGTACACCGCTCTTCTGTGGAGAATCGATCGTGTGCCTCCGACTGCGATGATGAATATCGACTATCGCAAGATCGGGGACGACGCCACACTCGTCCACGCATTCGTGATGCAGCAAGTGGAGCGAAACAAGCGTCCATTGCGTCGGTGAGGCCGAATTGGAGTATCAGTCCTGCAGGTGTTGAACTGCCCTCGTGAATGCAGGGTGTGGGTCCGTCACGATGAGAGCCGTACCGTCTTTGGCTGCAGAGGTTTTCGTCAATCGCGGAATTGAGCCCAACACGAACGGGGCGAGCGATCCCGCGATCAACCCGAGGCCTCCGTAGAGAGGGAACCCGAGACTCGTGGAGACACCTTCGGTGACCCGCAGGGTAATTGCGCCAACGATCAGTGACGTGCCGGTGCACAGCATGACGAGAAAGAGGCTGAAAAGCAGCCGCCGAAGTCGTGCGCATCTGCGGCACAACGGCCACTGAGACCGGATGAGGGCTGCGTGCTCGGCGTCTTCGGATAGGTTGCCCAGCGTAGTCAAAACGTTTGAACCCGTGTCGAATCGCTTCGACGCCTCGAAGCGGGACTTGGCAACCATATCCATCCGGCGAACCTCCGGAAGTCCATGAGCACTGCATACCGCAGGAGCGGGCCGTGCCAAGTGGCGATACCGCAGAGTCCCCTCCGTTGCAGGAATCCTGACTGTCGTCGCACCGTCCACACAAGCATCTTGCGTCATGACCCGCCCATAACGAACTGCGCCCCACCGGAATTCCGGTGGGGCGCAGTTGTTCTATGCCTTACTTCTTGCCTGGCGGCTTGGCTCCGGACTTGAAGCCGAGCCCACCCTTGGCTGCTGGGGGAGGCTTGGGGGCCTCCTTCTTCGCCGCGGGGGCTTCGGTTTCCTTGGGGGCCTCGGGCTCTGCCTTCGGCTCTTCGGCCTTCGGCTCGGCGGCCGACTTTGCTGCGGGTGCAGACTTGCCTGCACCCGGTGCCTTTGCGCCGCCCTTGAAGCCGAGTCCGTTCTTGGCCGCCGGAGGTGCCTTCGGCGCTTCGGCCTTGGGGGCCTCCGCTTTCGGTGCCTCGGTCTCGGCTGTCTCAGGCGCCTCGGGTGCAGCGGCGGCGGGTGCGGACTTGCGTGCGCCCGGTGCCTTGGCTGCGCCCTTCATGGAGAGCCCGCCCTTGGCTGCGGGCGGTCCCTTCGGCTTCTCTGCGGCCGGGGCCTCCGACGCGGTGGCCTCCGAGGCAGGTGTCGGCGCAGCAGGGGCCTTCGCTCCGGGTGCCTTTCCGGCGCCCTTCATCTGGAGACCCTTGCCGCCCGGTGCCTTGCCGCCGCCCTTCATGGCGAGTCCGCCCTTGGCGGCGGGTGGTCCCTTCGGCTTGTCAGCGGCGTCATCGGTCGAAGCAGTGTCGGCAGGCGCGGAAGCCTTCGCTCCCGGTGCTTTGCCGCCGCCCTTCATGGCGAGTCCGCCACCGCCGCCGGGTGCCTTCGCTCCGGGTGTCTTGCCGCCGCCCTTCATCGCCAGGCCACCGCCGCCGGGTGCCTTGGCTCCGGGTGTCTTGCCGCCGCCCTTCATGGCGAGCCCGCCACCGGCGGGTGCAGCCTTGGCGGGGGCCTCGGCTGCTTCCTCGACTCTTTCGACCCGATCCTGTTCGACAGTTTCGGCCTTGGCCTCGGCGGCTTCGGCAGGCTTCTCGCGGGGGATGACCTTGATGTTCTCGGTCAACTGCTCCGGCTCGAGGCGGGTGATGGACGACAGCATGAGCTGCGCGACGTCCACGACCTCGACGCCTTCACCCTGGCCCGATTCCTGACGTGCGGTGACACCGTCGTTGAGCATCACACGGCAGAACGGGCAGCCGGTGGCGATCTTCTTGGTGTCGGTGGTGAGCGCCTCGTCGACACGGTCGACGTTGATGCGCTTACCGATGTTCTCTTCCATCCACATGCGGGCACCACCGGCACCACAGCACATGGACCGCTCACCGTGACGCGGCATCTCCTTCAGGGTGCTGCCGGACGCGGCCATCAGCTCACGGGGTGCGTCGTAGACCTTGTTGTGGCGGCCGAGGAAGCACGGGTCGTGGTAGGTGACGTCTTCGCCGACGGAGGCCACCGGAATCAGCTTCTTCTGCCGCACGAGACGGTTGAGCAGCTGGGTGTGGTGCACGACCTCGTATTGGCCGCCCATCTCCGGGTATTCGTTGCCCAGGGCGTTGAAGCAGTGCGCGCAGGTGACGACGATCTTGCGTTTGCGCTGTTCCGTGCCCTCGAACAGTGTGTTGAACGTTTCGATGTTCTGCATCGCGAGCTGCTGGAACAGGAACTCGTTGCCCGCGCGGCGAGCGGAGTCACCGGTGCAGGTCTCGTCGGCGCCCAGGACCATGAACTTGGTTCCGGCGGTGGCGAGAAGTTCGGCAACGGCCTTGGTGGTCTTCTTGGCACGGTCCTCGTAGGCGCCGGCACAGCCGACCCAGAACAGGTACTCGTAATCCTCGAAGGTGTCGGCGTCCTGGCCGTAGACCGGGATGTCGAAGTCGAGCTCGTTGATCCAGTTGAGGCGGTCCTTGGCGTTCTGACCCCAGGGGTTGCCCTTGTTCTCGAGGTTCTTGAACAGACCGGCCAACTCGGAGGGGAACTCCGATTCGATGAGCACCTGGTAGCGGCGCATGTCGATGATGTGGTCGACGTGCTCGATGTCCACCGGGCACTGCTCCACGCAGGCACCGCAGTTGGTGCAGCTCCACAGGGTTTCGGCGTCGATGACCGGGGTGGGTTCGCCTGCCTCGACCATCCCGGCGCTTTCGCCGACGAGCTTACGCTCGGCTTCCTGGCGTGCTGCCTCGGGGATCTTGTTCAGCTTGGCTTCGTCGACGTTGCCGTCGGCATCGACCAGTCCGACCTCGTCGCCGCCCATGTCCTTGCGGCCACCGGCCAGCAGGTACGGGGCCTTGGCGTAACCGTGGTCACGCAGTGACATGACGAGGAGTTTGGGGGACAGCGGCTTGCCGGTGTTCCAGGCGGGGCACTGCGACTGGCAACGGCCGCATTCGGTGCAGGTGGTGAAGTCCAGCCAGCCCTTCCAGGAGAAGTCCTCGATGTTTCCGGCACCGAACGTGTCGTTGTCGGGGTCGGCTTCTTCCATGTCGATCGGCTTGCCGCCGGACATCATGGGCTTCGCCGCACCGAGGGCGACGCCGCCGTCGTCCTCACGCTTGAAGTAGATGTTGAAGAAGGCGGAGAACCGGTGCCAGGCGACACCCCAGTTGATGTTGCGGCCGACGACGTACACCCAGACCATGGCGGACATCAGCTTGATGAACGCGAATGCCGAGACCATTTCGGGGCTTTCGGGCAGCAGTTTCGCCACGTTCATGGTGAAGAAGTCGGTCCACGGGTTGGCGTGGCCGTAGGTGGCGATCTTGCCGGCCTTGACCATGATCATGCCCAGGCCCTCGATGAGGACGACTGCCTCGACGAAGTAGGCGGCCTTGAAATCGGAGCCGCCGAAGCGCGACATGCGCTCAGGAACCCGCGGGTGGTTGAGCTGGCGGATCGTCACGAGCACCACGATGCCGATCACGGTGCCGATGCCCAGGAGTTCGTCGATGAAGTGGTAGACGGCGGTGCCGCCGATGATCGGCCAGTGACCTTCGGGGTTGAAGGTCTGGATGTAGGCCTCCATCGCCACGATGGAACCGAGGAGGAAGCCGATCATCACGAGCCAGTGCGCCCAGCCGACGGTGCGGAACTTGTTCATGCGCGTGTGCGCGAGGAACTCCACAATCATCTGCTTGAGGCGGGGGAAGAAGGGGCGCCATCTGTCCGGGGCGGGCTGACCGATCCGGATGGCGCTGACGATCCTCCACACACCGTTGAAGAACGACCCCCAAGCGGGAATGCTCAGCAGCACGCCGATGGTGCCCAACGTGATCGTCAGGGCATTCATGTCGCGGCCTTTCGTTCGCGGCGACGGGCTGTGTCGCCTGGTTCTGCAGCCCACGTCTGGGTGTAGCCAGCAAATCGTAACCCCAACTTAAGTTACTCACCGGTAACTTGGCAATAGTTACCGGTGGGTAGGGGGTGACCTACCAGGCATGTTGGCCGTGCGGCGGGCTGGGCCGCAGGCCGGGTAGACATATCGTGCAGCACGGTAGTCGGTGATGTTGTGGTAATGGGCGCACAGGCAGACCTAACTAACTCGTCGTAGCCCGAACGAAACAAATGGGGCGGCTTTATCACAAGAGGGTCAAGGCTTCGGTGACCCAATCGCCTGCCGTGGGTTATGCTGCTCCCCGGAACGGGGTGCGAATGTACCGAATGTCCTCCTTCTTGTCCTCCGTATGCAGGTCACAGAGTTGGGCGCCCGTTTGCACGAAAAATGTCAGTTTCGGGGGTGCCGTCGGTTGGGGGGCGCGCCACGATCACAGAACGGAATCAGAGGGAATATGAAGCTCCGTAAGTTCGCCGCCGTCGCGGCCATGACGGCGGCTGCGATGGGCGTTGCCACAGGCACCGCGTACGCCGCTCCCGCACCTGCGCCTGAGCAGGACGAGATCAACTTCGAGTCCCAGATCGAGGACCAGTCGGTTGTCACCACCCTGGACGCCGGCGCGTTCAAGGTTTCCGGCGACGGCGAGACCGTCGAGATCAAGGACAACGCAGGCAACACCGTTATCTCCATGCCCCTCGCGGTTCAGCTGAACGGCTTCGAGATCCCGCTCGCCGAAGAGGTCAGCGAGGACGGCCGCGAGATCACCCTCACCCCGCAGATCGATGAGGTCACGCCGGTCGCACCTGAGGACCGTGTCGAGGGCATCGCCCTGCAGGACGTCGCCTCGCCTGAAGAGAACCTCATCGCGCAGGAGACCTTCGGTGCGCAGCTTGCGATTGCGACTGCTAGCGGTGGACTCGTCGGAACGATCATTGGTTGCGTTGCCGGCGGACTGATGCTGACGCCGGTAGGTGTACTTCCCGGATTCCTCGGCGGCTGCTTGGCCGGGGCTCCGGTCGGCGGCATCATCGGCACGATCGTGGCCGGTGGCCCGACGCTGGTCGTCGCCGGTATCGGCTTGGCACAGACCCTGATGGCTGCTCCCGGCACCACGGCGTACGCCGAGACCGAGTAACACTCAGCCATACGAAAGCGGCCCGCCCCTCTTCGGAGGTGGCGGGCCGCTTTCGCGATAGATGGAATCGATCAGCTGAACACCATGGGAGCGTTCGTGGCGATCGTGGCGATGTAGCCGAAGATGTCGAACAGAACTCCGAAAATTTCCATGTAGCTTCCCCTGTTCTCGTTGCCGGATTCCGGCGCTGCCCGACTGGCGTTCCAGCCGGGGTGTCACATCAGGCCGTAAGTGGCTGTCGAGACAGCCGAATTGTACTATTCCGTGATCTCCCCGTCCCCCCCCTGTGAGCGGTTAAGGAGTCCAGGGACTCTCTCACCGCGCACGGAGGAAGGACCCGCTGGTACCGTGCACGAGCCAGATGAACTGAGATGTTGGGGCGGCTATGGCGATGATGGTTGATCCGGAGATGCTGGAGCGGTTCGCAGGATCCGTGACCGCCGTCGCGGAAGACATCAGCGACATGGATGTGAGCACCTCCAGAATCTGTGCAAGCGCGTGATCGAGGTGTCTGAGATCGCCACCGGGAGTGCCAAGAAGTACCGGGTGACGGAAGACGACTTCGTCGGCATGCTGAACGCGATGGACGTGCCCCAGTGACGGCCAACGTTCCCGACGTCACCGCGTGGCAGCCACAAGCGCTCATCACCACGTCCGACGGTCTGGATGCATTGGAAGTTGATCTCAACGAGCCCGATGAACACCACTGAACCGAATCAACAATCCCGAACACCCGCTCGCGTCACACTCACGCTCGAGTGGCCTCAAAAAGTGCGATACGGCTGGCTTGCGGTCTGCGCGGTGATAGTCGCAATTGCCATCGTCGGCGTAATCAACGTTGCGCGAGGAATCCAATCAGGCGACGGCGTGGTCGTAGTAGGATCTGCCGCGCTCACTCTCATGATGGGTTTGGGCGCGGGAGGAATGGTCCGGAACGCAGGGTTTCGTTGGATCAAATTGTCTCGACGAGTTTCGGCACAGCAGACGGCTCACGGCCCAGGCATAGCCATACCCACGGGACGATTGGTCCCGTTCCTCGTGACCTGCCTTGCATGTGTCGCAGTCGCCGGGCTGACCGCTTCTATTGCCTGGCATCTCGGCATCGGCGAGACCTTGCTCCCGGCCAGTCGAGACAACAGCGCTGGAGCCAATTTCATGGGCATCTGCGGTGCCGTGGGGTTGGTGTTTGCGATCTTCTTCCTCCTCTTCCGTACTCCATCAGTTCTTCATCTGACCCCGTCTGGCGTTGCCTATCTCCGTCGTTGTCACCGCGGCTTTCGCGTAACCAATGTCGACTGTGCCGCCGACTGGTCGGACATCACCTCGGTCACCCCGGAAACTCACGTCGTGTCCACTGGCCAATCCGAGATTCACAACCCCCTCGTTCGCGTCACACACCGTGGAACCGACTCGTCCTCGGCGGACCCCACAGGGGAGCAAGAATTCTTGATCCGCGCCTTTATGCTGACCGTCGAGCCAAATACGTTGCACTCGTTGATGAAACACATGCACGAACATCCAGAGGATCGCGACCTTCTTGCCCGGGACGATGCCGTGGGACTGCTGACGCCGCCGCCGCTGCGTGAGCGGTTCCGGGCAGCCCGCGAAGCGAAGAAGGCCGAGAAAGCGAAGAAGCGTGCGGCGCGACCGGGAATGCGATCGAATGCGTAGCGAAACTCGAATCCGTCACGATTCCACCCTGGCCGATATGCGTCTTGCACCCGCATATCAATGGCCGCAATCCCTGAGCTATATGGGGTTGGCGCTATCGGTGGTGGCCATAGCCTGCGTCGTCCTCGGGGTCTGCACCATCGCGGAAGGTGCCAACGAACACGAGACAGTGGTGACGGTGGGGTTCGCAGCGTTCACCCTGATGATGGCACTTCTGTTGCCTGTCGGCATCCGTCTGGCGGGATTTCGCCGGGTACGCCGCTCGCTCCGCATCTCGACGACAACAACCACTCGCGGGACGGGCCTCTCGGTCGCGACCGGACTGTCAGTGCTTCTTTTGGTGGCAGTCCTCGGCTGCGTGGCGGTCGCCGGCATCCTGACCTCCGTCAGTTGGCATCTCGAGATCGGCGAATCGCTGCTGCCCGCTAGTCGCGACAGCCAGGCGGGGGCCAACATAATGGGAGGCTTCGGTGTGGTCGCATTGTTGTGTGCGATCTTCCTCCTCACGTTCCGTTCTCCCGCCGTGCTGCGACTGACACCCTCCGGGGTGGAACATCATGAGCGCCGCTACAGGGGGATTCGCATCACCACCGTTGACGACGTCGCCGCATGGGCGGACATCATCGCGATCGAACCTGAAACGCTTATCGTTCGGACCCGAGGGCCTGACGTACAC
This sequence comes from Rhodococcus quanlei, assembly GCF_055231015.1. Lineage (NCBI taxonomy): Bacteria > Bacillati > Actinomycetota > Actinomycetes > Mycobacteriales > Nocardiaceae > Rhodococcus > Rhodococcus quanlei. The sequence goes on from NZ_JBUYWD010000018.1 coordinate 120,028, forward strand.
AATCCGCAGGTGCGCGTGAAATTTCGCGACGACAACCCATCTCGGACGGACGCGACCGCCGAGCGTGACCTCCTGATCCAGGCCCACCTGATGGTTGCCGAACCGAACACCCTGTACTCGTTGATGAAGCACATGCACGAGCATCCAGAGGATCGCGACCTACTTGCCCGGGACGATGCCGTGCAACTGCTGACGCCGCCGCCGCTGCGTGAGCGGTTCCGGGCGGCCCGCGAAGCGAAGAAGGCCGAGAAAGCGAAGAAGCGTGCGAATGGCTGAATCTGAGACGGGTTCACCCACCGTGGCCGAATATCTGCAATCCGCCGGGATCACCTGCGAACCGTGCAGACCCGATGCGGGCGACCATCCACTGGTGTCCATCCCGGAAGTACCGGGCTGGGAGGCGATTGCGTCCGATCTGATTCCGAACGCCTACCAAGTTCTGGTCAATCAGTCCCAAAGTGAGAACGGTTGGACGCCGAACGCTGTGCTTCTTCACGGGCGGCTCAGCAGCCCTGTCGATGCCGATCACCTGCTGGATTGTGGCCCAGTCGACTCTCGGGCACTGCCCGACTGGCAGGAGTACGCGATGTCGAGAGCACCGCACCGAGGTCACCCCTCGGCATTCGTCCAGGGAAGCTACGTCGTGAACGACACCGCGTTCGCCGCAACGAATCGTTACGTGGTCACCTCGAGCGGGAGTTCGCAGTTCCTCACGCAACTGACGGTGACCGTCATGCACAGTCACGCAGACGATCTGGACGTCGACGTGGTTGTGTTCAACTCCGCGCTCGACATCGGGGTGTACTGAGGATTACCGCTCCCGCGATCGTCGCCTCCTGCTCACCGGATGTGCAGGCCGTCAGCGACAGCGACTACGCACGACGCGACCCGTCTCGGAAATATCATGCGAGGTCGTCTCCTTGTGCGGTGATCGTAGACCCGCACCCCCGATACGTCAGGGATCACAGGTGGTCAGGGAAATACGGCGCCAGATCCTCGACGACTTGAAGAGCAAACGTGCACGCTTGCTCCGGGCTTTCGATGGCACCGGCAGTAACCGGTGGGTAACTGGTCGGTGGGTACCCGACCATCACTTCGAGCACGTTGGGATCGAAATCCACTGATGCGATGCATTGCAACCCGCCGGGGAAGTCATGGACCCGGGCACGGTGACCGGCAATGGTGGTGTCCTGCACGAGGGTGAGCCGTTCGTCATCCTCGGCTTTGGACCACGGGACGCGGTTGGAAGAAATCAGTACCGACGTGTACGGATCATCGGAGTAATAGGAGCACTCCCGAGCCTGGAAGGGCTGCTCACGGTCCGGATAGCGCTCAATGTTCGCACCGTCGATACCGGCGGCAGCGCGGGCATCGGGTCCGAATCCGTCGCATGGGTGAAAGGTCAACGCCGGCAACTCCGGCGGTGCAGCCTCCTGCTCATCAGATGTGCAGGCAGTCAGTGACACCATCAGGGCCGCAGCAACCGCGCCGGTGGCCAGCCGATACGTGGCTCTCATCAGAGGGTGTCTCCTTGCGCGTTGAGAGCAGACTCGTGCCCCTTCCGATACCCCGGTATCACAGGTGGTCAGGGAAATATGGCGCCAGATCCTCGACGACCTGAAGAGCAAGGGGGCAAGCCTGTTCAGGGGTTTCGATATCGCCCTGCTTGTAACCGACCATCACTTCCAACACATTCGGATCGAAATCCACTGATGCGATGCATTGCAACCCACCAGGAAAGTCATGAACCCGGGCGCGGTGACCGGCGACAGTAGTCTCCTGCACCAGCGTGAGCCGTTCGTCATTCTCGGCTTTGGACCAAGGGACGCGGTTGGAGGAAATCAGCACCGACGAATACGGATCATCGGAACGATAGGAACACGACCATCTCTGGTATGGCTCCTCCCGATCCTCGTAGCGCACGATGTCCGCACCGTCGATACCGGCAGCGGCACGGGCGTCGGACCCGAATCCGTCGCATGGGTGAAAGGTCAACGCCGGCAACTTCGGCGGCGCAGCCTCCTGCTCACCGGACGCGCAGGCTGTCAGTGACACCATCAGTGCCGCAGCAACCGCGCCGGTGGCGGGCCGATACGTGGCTCTCATGAGAGGGTGTCTCCTTGTGTGTTGAAGGCGGATCCGCACCCCCGATACGTCAGTGATCACAGGTGGTCAGGAAAATACGGCGCCAGATCCTCGACGACCTGAAGTGCGAACGTGCACGCTTGCTCCGGGCTTTCGATGGCACCGGCAGTAACCGGTGGGTAACTGGGCGGTGGGTATCCGACCATCACTTCGAGCACGTTGGGATCGAAATCGACTGAGGCTTTGCATTGCAATCCGCCCGGGAAGTCGGTGACAAGGGTGCGGTGACCGGCGACCGTAGTGTCCTGCACGAGGGTATACCGATCGTCGTTCTCAGCTTTCGACAACCGGATGCGGTTGGACGAAATCAGCACCGACGTGTACGGGTCGTCGGAACGGAAGGAGCACTCCCGCGCTTGGAAGGGCTCCTCCCGATCTGGGTAGCGCTTGGGGACTTTCCCGTCGATACCGGCAGCGACGCGGGCGTCGGGTCCGAAGCCGTCGCATGGGTGGAACGTCAACGCCGGCAGTTCCGGAGGCGCCGCCTGCTCGTCGGCAGCGCAGGACGCCAGCGAGGTCATCAGCGCCGCAGCCACCGCGCTGGCGCCGAGCCGATACGTGGCTCTCATGAGATGGTGTCTCCTTGCGCGGTGAGGGCTGCGGTGGTGATGCCTTCCTGCTCTTCGTACGCTTGGAGAACAGCCTCGAACGTCGCCTTCATATCCAGGGCATGATTTTGGTGCGAACGGAACAGTCCCACCGCCGAGTTCCACGGCTCGATCTGCCCACCGCCGACGGCTTTGTCCTTGAACTTCTGCGTCAACTGCCGCGCTGACTCCAAGTACTCTTCGCCGATCCCGAGTGAATCGACGTCGAGTTCGCGGCTGGCACGTTCGGCCAGCTCTGCCATCGCGTCGGCGTGGTCATTGCAGAGCGTGATGCACCGTTTGATCGCCTCGGGGTCGAGGTCGAGGTGCCCAGAGCCGAGGGCGAGGTCGGTGACCGATTTCCAGGAACCACCCTGCGGTGCTCCTGGTGGCGTGGTCTGCTCGTTGTCGCTCATCGGCTCTTCCTTCTACCAGGACTGTTCGGTCAGCTGAGTGCGTAGATCATGGACGATCAACGACTCCAACGTCGACCAACCCGACTCGATCTCTCGCCGAAGCACCCTATCCGGTTCCCCATGCCTGTCATCATCCGAGCCCACCATGACCCAAGATGCGTGACACCCGAAGTTCGGCAGGCTGTCGCCACCGTCGATGCCGTCACGGTGTGTAGAGCACGCGGTATACGCCATGCGGGTCGACTCAGCGGCCGGTGAACGGTGCGTATCCCCGGGGAGTCCACCTCCACGGGTTCGGGCGGGCTGCCGTCCGAGGCGCCATCACAACCACCTCCACCTACCCGTATCCACCATTCAAAATCACATCAATCACAACCGAACCACAACACATCGAGCTCGACGAAATGAAGCAACGACGGCGCTCACTGCTACCGAACCTGCTCGACCATCCGTCTGATCTCCTGAACCACCAGATCGGGTTCGGTCATCTGAATGTAGTGGGCGCGTCGCTGTGCGTAGACCTGGCGGCCGTAGGGGGACAGGTCGGCCGTGCGCGTGTGAGCGTCGCCGATCACGTCGCGACTGCGATCCTTGTCCGCCGGGATTCTGTTCGACGAAATGGTGGTCAACGGGATCTGCGGGACGTGCGGGCCGTGAGCGTGCAAGGCTTCGAAGCTCGACTGGAAGCTCTGCCATTCGGCCCGTGCTGCCCGCACCGACTTCAGGCTGGTTCCCTCGTCGAGCGCCACCTGCAACACCTCGCCGGAGAGTCGCCGGTACGCCAGCCTGGCCAGGAACGGGCGCAGCACCCCAAGCTTCGCCAGCAGAACCTGCCCTCCGTACATGACCGAAGCGCCTCGCATTGCGGCCATCATCCAACGAGGATCGCAGATCTCGGACACCTCGTCGACCAGTACCGCGCCCTTGCTGACGGACTCGCGGTGCAGCGAACCCAGGCGCACGAGCGGGCCGCCGTAGCTGTGCCCCACGACCACACAAGGGCGGTCCACCGCGGCATCGAGCACGGCGAGCTGATCCGACAACATTCGATCGAAGTCGCGTCCGCCGCCGTCGGTGTCGCTACGACCGTGGCCGGCGCGGTCGTAGACGACCGTGCGAGCAAACTCGGCGACCTTCGGTTGCACCAGGGCCCACGTGGACCTGCTTTTGCCCATCCCGGCCTCGAAGAACACGGAGACCGGGCCGTCTCCGGCCGTGCGGTAGTGCAACTGTCGATCGCCCACGGTGACGAAGTGGGAGCCAAGCGTAACGGTCATGCGAAATCGGAGCTCCTGACTGGCCGCGGAGTTATCGGACTGCGTCGGCTCTGGCCGTGGACGGTGACGTCGATATCCACCCCCAGATGCTGGGCACAGCAGCGGGTGAGCGCCCAGTGACTCGTTTCATACATCCACCGTGCCACAGAAACCGAGGCAGGACCGTCGCTCGCTTCGTCGCAACCTGTCGCCAGGTGCTCGACGAGCTCCGCGAATAGCGATGATCTATCTCGACACCTCCTCCTTGGTCGAACTCGTCGTTCGTGAACGCCGCGTCGCCGACCAGCAGAAGCCAGCGCCCCACCAAAGAAGAAGTGACCCGGCAGCCGAAGCTGCCGGGCCACTCTTGTCGATTGTGTCGACTACGAGGTACGAAGTCGCAGTCCGGGGTTCTCCCTCAGGATGCTGTTGATCGGCGTCGCGAACAGTTCCGGCCCTTCACCCATGACGAAGGTGACGGCCTGCGCAATCAGGCAGTGCGGGTACTGGCCGACGTTGGATGCACTCGAGATGCCCAGCGCCAGGGTGCCGGTGACGATGGCGCCACCGCTGTCGCCCTGCAACGCGCAGATGTTCGTGGCGAAACCGTTGGTGAGCGTGCGGTTACCGACCGACACGGTCTGGTCGACGGCGGTGACCACACCACAGCTGAAGCCGGTGTTCAGACCCGACTTGCACACCGGTGCGCCGACGACCGGGTCTGCGGTGCCGGTGATGTGCACAGGACCCGCACCGGGAACGCGAACACCGTTGTTGTCGAATCGGTGATCCGCGCCGTCTGCGATGTCGAGTAGCGAGTAGTCGTGGTTCTGCAGGCTGGTCTTGGCGAACGTGCCCAGGAGCGGTCCGGGGCCGGTCGGAGTCAGGTTGAAGGCCTTGGACGCGGCGGGGGTGCCGGCAGCGTTCTTGTTCGGGTCGCAGTGCCCGGCCGTGATGTTGACTGCTTCACCGGATGCGCCGATGGCATTGAAGCCCAACGAGCACCGCAGGCCGCGTCCGCCGCCGATGGCACCGTAGGCGTCACCACCGAGCATGGCGTCCGCAGGCAGGGGGTCGGCAATCGGAGTCAGGTCCGTGGACGGCTCGAGGGGCTGCGGCGTAGGTGCCGGAATGATCCGTGCGTCCGCCAGGAAATCGGGCAACTGCAATCCGGCGGCGGCATCTGCGCGCAGAACCAGATTGTTGTGCACGATGTCGACAGCCACACCGCGAACGAGGTTCGCCAGGGCGGGAGGCTGGCCCTCGAGCCACTGATCGAGCTTGGAGGCCTGCTGCTCGAGATCGCGCTCGCTCTGCGCGACGTCGGTGACCGTGAACCCGGCGTCCTCGGCTGCGGTACGCGCTGCAGCCTTGTCGTCGCCGTCTGCAAGGGCGACCACGGCATTACCGGCCTGGTCGAGCCAGGTGCCGGCGAAAGCGTCCGGGTACTGCACCCGCGCGATCTTCGCGAACTCGGCGGCCTTCTGCCCCAACTCCGACTTCTCCAGATACTCGTCCGGGCTCAGCTGCAGATCACGCGCGAGAGCATCGACGAGTTCGGCGGGAAGCTTGGCTGCCTGGTCTGAAACCTGCGGTTCGACGGGGACCGGCTCGGCCTGGACGATCGTCGATCCGGTGCCGAAGACCAGCAGTGCGGCGGAGCCGACAACAGCGGCGCGACGTGCGATGGAGCTTCGCATGGGGGCCTTTCTATGGGGTCAGGTCGTGCGTTCCGGGCGAGAGCGCGCACGGCGACGACCCCCCGTTCGGAAAGCCGTTCACAGTCGCCTCGACTATATAGGCGAGGGCGTGACTTGTGTTACTTCGTTCTGATCTTCAGTCCATCACCGGCGACCGACACGATATCCGAGACCGGAATGCCCAGATTCGCGGTACCACCGTCCGTAGCGAGAACCAAGTTCGCTTCCGTGCAGTTGGGTGCACCGCTCGAGTTGGAGCCACTGGTGATGCCGAGGGCCAGGGTGCCCGTCACGATGGCGCCACCGCTGTCACCGGCAAGCGTGCACGCGGTGCCCGCGAAGCCGCGGACGGTGCGGCTCGAGCCGTCGTGCGTGAACAACTGCGTCTCGACGTGATCGGCCGCAACCACACCGCACGTGAACGCCGAGTTCTGTCCCGACTTGCAGATCGGCGCACCGACGACCGGGTCGGCGACACCGGTGATCTCGAGGGTGGTACCGCCGGCGCCGCGAATGACCGGACGGTCGAGTCCGGCCTCGACACCCGTCTCGTTGATCGCGATGACCGAGTAGTCGAGTCCGTCGGCGGGATTGCCGACCGAAGACTGCGAGAACGTGCCGATGCGGGTGCTGTCGTCGATGTTCTCCTGGTTGGGGAGGAACACCGGCGACGGCTGGCCCAGTGCCGGGTTGCAGTGACCCGCACTGATGTTCACGGGGTCGCCGCTACCGTCCACGGCGTTGAACCCGAGCGAACACACCGAGATCTCACGCAGTTCGGCGTCGGAAAGCTCGCCGGGGGTGCTGATGTAGGTGTCTCCGCCGAGCGGGCCGCGCTCCGTCTTTCCGCCGTGGCCCGGGCTGAGCATCACCTTGACGTTCGCCAGCAGTGTGGGGAGATTGAGGGCCCGTCCTATGGGGCTGTTGACGATGTCGATCACCACACGGTTGTCGAGTACGTCGATCGAGGTCGAATTGACTTGGCTCGCAACATCCTTCGGGAGAAGGCCGATCCAGTCGTTGAGCTGCGCGAGCGTCTGCTCCAGACCCTTCTCCGAAACCGGGGCGAGACGGGTGTGGTAGCCGTCGGCGGCCGCACGCTGGGCCGCCGCGCTGGACGTGACCGCGACGAACGGCTTGCCGTCGAGCCCGAGCCACGCACCGGCGAACTCGTGCGGGTGCTGCTGACGGAACTCGTCCGCATACGAACCGAGCTTCTGTGCCTTCGCTGCGCGATCGAGGTACTCCTCGGGGCTGATGTTCAGGTCGCGAGTGATCGCCTCGACCAACTCGTCGGGCAACTCCTCTGCACTGAGCTGATCGACACCGGTATGCGTAACAGGATCCGCCTGGGCAGTGCCCGAGAGGGAGAAGGAGAGGAGCATCGCGGAGGCGCCCACAGCGGCGGCGCGGAGCGCCAGCTTGTTACGCATGGAATCCCTTCGGTTCGAAGTATCAGCGCCCCACAATAGGCCACGGGTCCGACAGACCTCCGCCGGGTGTGATCTTCGCCTCGAACACGCCGAAGAATCGGCCGAATTTACGCCGTGTCACTCGATCCGGGGTCGTCGGTGGCGCCCCCGGCTTCGGTCTCCGTGCTGTCCGTTTCGTCGGTATCACCGCCCGCTCCGTCTTCGGGGTTCGGCTCGGTTTCGGGTGATGTCGTAGTCGTCTCGGTCGTCTCCGACGGCTCGGTGCTCTCCGGCTCCGATGGCGTCGTCTCGGACGTTTCGGTCGGCGTGGGCGCGGTCGAGTCTGTCGTGGTCGGCGGCGGTGTGGCGGTGTCCACCGGCGGGGGCGCGACAGGTGTCGTTTCGACAGGAGGCGCGACCGGCGGCGGCACGATCACCGAAACGGATCGTTCCATCGGCCGGCCATTCGGCGTCTCCCAGCTCTGCGGCGTCGTCGCCGCGACTTCCTCCGCGGCGACCGTCGGGAAGTCGATCGTCGTAGAACGCGTCGACGACGGTGCGGTGCTCGCTTCCACCTTCGCGTCGCGGACTTCGGGGACATCGGTGGTGCCGGTGTTGTTGAATGCCAGCGCAACCGCCACACCGGCGAGCATGAGCATGGTGGCGGCGGCACCCGCGAGCACGAGGGGCCGCCGTTTGTCGTCCGCCGACTCGACGGTGGCGGCGGTGGTGCTTGCGGCAACGCCGGACGAAGAGGCCGGGGACGCTGCGACCGGCGCAGCAGTGGATGCAGTCGAGGCTGCCGCAGCCGAAACGTTGTCGTCGGCGCCGGAGACGCCTCCGGTCGTCGGGGCGATGACGGCCTGTGAGTATGCCGTCGGCGGATCGTGCGGCACTACAGGAATCGACTCCGTTTCGAGACCGGAGTCGAGTGGCGACAGCGCCACCCCGGAGGCGATCAACGCGCCGCCGTGGGCGGCCGCCCACCCGGGGCGGCTCTCGGAGACGGGCGAATCGACTTCCTCGTCCGTATGGGACTTGTCGGTGGTGAACGACTCCGTCGACGTTGCGACGGCCACCTCCGCCGAGATCAACCGCGCATGCTTCAGGCCCATGTAATCGAGGGATTCACGGAGCGCGTTCACTGCTTCCTTCGGCCAGCCCGAGGGGTGCGCGGCCACGACGTCGACGTCACCGTGCAACTCCGGGGCGAGGTCACGGAAGAGGCAGAACATGGCCGTCGCGATCAGATCCTCGGCAGTGGTGTTCGCACCGCGGTAGGAAATGCCACCCGTCTCGCCGACACGGGTGACGAATCCTTCGACAGAATTCTCGCTTCGAGTGCCGAGCTCGACACTGCCGTCTTCCTGCGGAGACAGCACCGTGTCGCGCTCTATGGTTCGAATGGTGTTGCCGGGCGTGGTCACCACAGCAACGCTTTGCGTCTCGCCGACGTAGAGCCCGACTCCGGTGTTCATCGCATTCCCTTACCGTTTGCTCCGTGGCGCGAGGCAGATGTTTCGGCCACGCGATGTCGACCAGTGTGTCGTGTGGCGATCCGGAATGGTTACAGGGGTCGCTCGACAGGCGCGGGTCCGTAGCCCGTGGCACGCAACATGGCGAGCAGCTCCGACCGCGACTCGGCGCCCAAGCGGCGACGGATACGTGCAACGTGGTGCTCCACCGTTTTCGCAGAAATGTACAGGCGGGAGCCCATTTCGCGGTAGGTCAATCCCAGCGTCAACAGTTCGGCGACCTCGCGTTCGCGACCGGTGAGTACGTCGCCTGCGGAGGTGGCCGGAGTCGGTGTCTCGTCGGTGGCCGCGGCGCGAACGGGTTGACGCAGCTCCCGCGCCACCTGAAGCAGACTCGTTGCCGTCCTCGTGTCTGCTGCGCGCAGAGCGGCCTCGCCCGCCAGACGCGCCCCGTCCCAGGAAAGCCCGATCCGGCTCAGATCCTGTGCCGCCTCGGCCACCTGCGAGCGGTCCGGAGCGTCACCTTGCAGCACCCGCAACCAGGCCCGGCCCGCCCCCGCGAGAGCGGCCGCGTACCGGCTCGACGAGGCGGCCTCGCCCAACGCTCGCGCATGGGGCACCAGATCGGCCGGAGTCTCGGCCAAGATCGCCGCCTGCACCCCGTACCAATGGAATGCCGACCCCCACAACGCCGGCTCACCCAGCGCGCGAAGCAGATCGGCGGCCTGGTCGACGAGATGAGCAATCAACGGTGCGTCGCCGATCCGAACTGCCGCCAGCCACAGTTCACCCAGTGGCAGCAAACTGAGCAGATCCACCGAGTACTCGGCAATCACACTCCGGGCATTCGCCCACGCCTGCAACAATTCCGGCTGCTCGCCACCGCGCCGCGCCAGTTCCACACGCAGGGCGTGTAGGAACAGTAGGTCCCTCTGCCCGGAGCTCGAGTCGGCGACCGTGTCGACCAATGCTCTGGCGCGCACCAGATCACCGCGGGACATCGCCGTCCATGCCGTCAACAGCGAATGCCGCGGCCGATACGGGTCGAGCGGATCACCCTGCTGCAAAGCCCGTTCCAGAACCGTCTCGGCATGCGCGGTATCGCCGCTGTGGAGTGCAGCGAGGGCGGTGATCGCAGCAGCGGAATCGGGAAGAATGCGCGAACGTGCGCCGCGCACCGTCAGCGAGCGCGTCAGCGTGTTGAGAGCGGCAGGACCGGGGGAGATGACGGACTGAACCAGACCCCGCGCGAGCAGTGCCATCCCGGCATTGGCGGCGGTGGGCGCCGCCGCCGATGCGGCAGCCGTCAACTGCTCGGCGGCGTCGAGATTTCCGACCGTGACGAACACCGTCGCCGCCACTTGCGAGTCCGCAGCTGTGTGCCCCGGGCCGAGCCACTCGTACAGTTGCGCGCTGCGATCGGAGTTGCCGCAAAACGCCGCGGCGCTGGCCGAAATGCGCACCGCGTCAGCGAGTTCGTCCGGGCTGACGCTGTTGGCAGAGCCTCTGGCGGCGCTGCTCTCGATCACCGAATCCGCCAGCGATGTTGCCGTGTCGAAATCGCCACTGAGCGCACAAGCCTCCGCACGCCGCAGGGTGACCGCGGTGCCGCACGCACCCGCCACCGCCACACTCGCATACAGGTCGGCTGCCTCCGCCGGATCCACGAGTTCTCCTCGAGCACAAAGGAAGTCGACGAGGCGTGGGTCTCGGGTTCCGAACGCTGCGAGATTGCGGGCCGTGGCGTCGGTCAGCGCATCTCGCCCGAGGAAATACTCGAGCACTTCAGAACCTATGGCCGCCAAACGGTTCTCGCCGCAGAGCGTCAACGATTCTCGCGCACTGTCACCGGGAAATCCGTGCGCATCGATGTCGCCCCGAGCCCGCAACGCGGACAGGGCCACATCGACGTCGGCGGGTGTGCGGCCGAGTACCGCCGCGATCGCGTCGATGTCGGTTTCGCCGACGAGTGCAACCACGGCGAGAACGGACATCGCCTCGCGGGCATCCGTGTCGGCGGGTACGGTCACCGGGTTCACTGGGGGCACCGGTTATCCACCCGTCACGCCGCCGACGATTCCGCCGAGACCATCGGTCACACCGCCGAGGACACCTCCCACGCCATTGCCCACGCCTTCCACAGCGCCGCCCACGCCGTCCACCACATCGCCGACGCCGTTCCCGACGTCTTCGATCGTGTCGCCCATCCCGCTACCACTGCCTCTGTCGACGTCGATCGAAGGCGGCGGCGGATGATTGGGAGGAGGATCGTTCGGTGCGGGAGCCGGGGCGGGCGCGGGAGCTGGATTCACGGGGGAATCCGGCGCAGGTGCCGGTTCCTGCGGTGATCCGGCAGGCGCGGGCGCACGCGGTGCTTCGCGCGTGGGTGCCACATTTCTGGCCTCGGTTGCGGGGGAACCCGGCGCGGCGGTGGTGCCGCCGTCGGCTACCGGTTGTCCGGTGAGCGCGTCGATGCCGGTCGAGCCCTGCCGCGTGGCTGCGGACGCAGTGGTGGGTGTTCCGTTCGCAGCGGTTGTGGCTCCGGCGCGGGTTGTGGTGGTGGCCGCGTCGGCTTCCGTGACCGCTGTGGTGCCGCGAGTCGGTGAATCGCCCGCTGTTCCCAAGGCGAGACCGCCGCCGGCGAGGATCACGACGGCTGCCGCAGCGGCGGTGACGAATCCGGCCTTCTTCGCCCGACTCGACGAGATCTCGGATGCGGGTACCGACACAACAGGGGGAGGCGTCGTGAACGTCGGTCGGGTACTCGGAGCGGTAGTTGTGACCGTCGCGGCGTCCGGCGCGGGCGTCGCGGCTCGCCGGGCGGCGAGCAGTGCGCCACCGAGAGCTGCCGTGTGAGCCGGATACTCCGACGCAACCACGGGAACCCGAAACTCCGCCGACATCAGTTCGGCAACCAGCGGAATCGCCGAACCCCCGCCCGTGAGAACCACCTGCCGCACATCGCTCAGGTCGATGTGTGCTGCGGCCAGGGAATCGCGCACGAGAGCGACCGACTGCAGGATCGGGTCACGCATCATCTCTTCCAGTTCGGAGCGGACCAGCCGGACCTCCGACGAGACGCCGGGCAGGTCCACCGACACCGTCGTCTCCGTGTCGGTGGACAGTGCTTCCTTGGCGTCGCGGCAGCGGGCTCGAAGCTCAGTCAGGGCCTGCACCGCTGCCGGAGAGTGCATGTCGATGTCGCCGAATTCCTCGGTGACATTCTCGAGCACGTACGTGGTGACGGCGTGATCGAATAGTCCGCCGCCGAAGTCCTCGGTGTGGATCGGCTTGCCGAGCAGGCCGGGCTGGTCCCCGTGGCCCACCAGCGTGATGTCCAGGGAGTTTCCGCCGAGGTCGTAGATCACCGACAACCCGTCGGTCAGCGGACCCTGAGTGCCCTCGAGCCAGGCCGTCACCGCTTCCGCGTCGGTCACGAGCTCGACGGCGTCGATGCCCGCGGATTCGAGCGCAGACGCGAGGGCGGCAACCGTGTACCGCTGCCACGTCGTGGGGTGAACGATCACAACCGGGGCGGCGCTCACGAGTCCGGCGTCGCGGATCAGGCAGCCGGCGGCAGTGGCCACCAGATCTTCACCCGAGTAAGTGGCGCCGTCGTCGGCGAGGATGCCCACGGGATCACCGACGCGGTCGACGAATCCGGACACGCTGACGTACGCCGGATCGTGCGGGCGCTCACCCAACAACACCGGGTGGTCGGGACCGCCGAGGTGCACGACGGCGCGGCGTGTGAGGACGTCGGCGGTGCCGTGCGTCGCCGCCACGGTATTGACCGATCCGATCCCGATTCCGAGCCCTGCGGGCATGTGCGACTCCTGTGGTCCGCGGGCGGACAGTACCGCCACAGTCACCGTCGATGTCGCGCGTCACAGTGATTTCGTTACGTCGAACCGCAGGTCGGCGCCCATGAGGGGACAATCCCCTAATCCCGCACGATCCCCCTATCCGTGATCCCCTAACAGCCTCGCCGGAATAGGGGGTTGCTCCCCGTTGGCGTGGCCTCGCCGGGTTCATAGCGTGAATTCCAACAGCTACGAACCCGAAGGAGCCCGTCATGGCCACCAACGCAATCCTCGAATTCATCCTCAGCTTGCTTCGCGACGAACAGGCGGCGGCCGCCTACTGCAACAACCCCGCTGCGGCCCTCGAAGCCGCCGGACTTCACGACGTGACCCCGGCCGACATCGTCGACGTGGCACCCCTGATTGCCGAGTCCGGTCTCTTCGCCGGTGCCGGCACGGAACTTGCGACCATCCTCGAAGCTGGAGGCGGCGTGGTCGGCGGGGCTGCAGGTGGCCTGGGCGCCGGTTTGGGCGGCGGCCTCGGACTGGGCGGTGGCGTGGGCGGCGCGGTCGGCGTCGGCGCAGGGGCCGGACTCGGTCTGGGACTGGGCGCGAACCTGGATGTAGCCACCGGCCTCGAAGCCGCCTTGGGCACGGCGATCGACGCAGCAGGGCAGATCGGAGGTGGACTCGGCCTCGACCTGAGCACGGCCCTCGACGCTGCTCTCGGTGGGGTGGCCGGGATCGGCGGCGGCACGGACGTGGACGTGATCGCAGACATCGGCGCGTCGATCACTGCCGCACTCGACGCCTTCACCTCTCTCGGGGGAGTCGTTTCGACCGATTTGGCAATAGCCCTCGGCAGTGCGCAGTCGGTTGCTCCCGCACTGGATGTCAGCGGTGCGATCAGCGGTGCCATCGAATCCGCCGTTGCCGTCAGCGGCGACCTCGGAGCCGACCTCGGGCTGGCGCTGGGCGGCGTGCTCGGCGGGGGCGGTGACATCGCGGCGGACCTCGGCGCGGCGCTCGGCGGGACACTCGGTGGGCTCGCCGACATCGGCGGTGGCCTCGACCTCGGAGCAATCCTCGACGCAGACGGCGGTCTGGGAGCGTCCCTCGGCGGGCTCCTCGGCGGTGCGCTCGGCGTCGACGGCGGGTTGAACTCCACATTGGGCGGCGCGTTGGATGCGGCCCTTGCGGCCGGTGGCGGTCTCGATCTCGGGGCGATCGTCGGCGGGGAAGCGGGCCTCGGCGGCGCACTGAGCACCGCACTCGGCGGAGCGTTGGGTGCGGGTGGTTCGGCGAGTGTGGACCTGGGGGCGGCTCTCGGTGGTGTGCTCGAAGGCGCACTCGGCGTCGGTGGCGGGCTGGGCGGCGCCTTGAATGCGGCGCTCGGCAGTGGCCTCGGACTCGACGCCGCACTCGCCACCGCGTTGGACACGACCCTCGACCTCGACGGAGGACTGGGCGCCGGACTCGGAACTGCGCTCGGCGGTGCGCTCGGTGCCGGAGGAATCACCGAAATCGACCTCGGTGGCATCCTCGGCGCAGGCGGCGGAATCGAAGCCGGCACGGACCTGACCACAGCGTTGAGTGGAGCGTTGGGCGCTGCTCTCGGCGGCGACGGCGCGGCCGGAATCGGGTTGGGTACCGCCCTCGGCACTGCCCTGGAATCCGGTCTCGGTCTCGACGGCGTCACCGACCTCGCAGGCACAGTGAGCACGGCACTCGGGTCCGCCCTCGGCGTGGATAGCGCCGCGACTACAGGCCTGACCGCAGCCCTCGGCACAGCGTTGGAAGCAGCGGGTGGTGTGTCCGGTGACGCCGAGGCAGGGGGCGATCTGGGTGCGGTCCTCGGCGGAGCATTCGGAGCAGGCGGCGAGGCGGGCGCCGCACTCGGCACCGCACTGGGCGGGGTACTCGGCGGAGCCGCCCAGGGCAATGGTGCGCTCGACCTGGGAACGGTGCTCGGAGCCGACGGCGGTATCGGGGCCGGACTCGGCACGGCGCTCGGTGGCGCGCTCGGGGTGGACACAGACCTCGGAACTACTCTCGGCTCGACGCTCGAATCCACCCTCCAGGCAGGCGGCGGTATCGACGCCGACCTGAACACAGGGGCCGACCTCGGAACCACACTCGGTGGTGCTGCCGATGTAGCGGGCTCGATCGACGGTGCCGCGGACGCTGCCGGCTCGATCGGCGGAGCACTGGACGGCGCCGCTGACGCAGCAGGGAACATTGGCGGGACACTGGAGGGCGCGGCCACCGCGGCCACTGATGTGACCACCGATGTGACGGGGACGCTCGGAGCCACCACGGACGCCGTTGCCGGGCTGGGCGCAGGACTTTCCGGTGGCGCCGGCGCTCTGGGTTCGCTCGGTGGCGTGTTCGGTGGAGGCGTGATCGGCGGCGCCGAAGCGGGTGGCACTGCCGAAGCCGGTGGCAGCTTCGAAGCTGGCGGGGCTGCCGAAACCAATGTCGGCGGATCTGCAGAGTCCACGACCGGTGCGGCCGCCGAGGTCGGCGGCGCCGTAGAGACCAGCGGTCAGCTGGTCGGCGATGTCGCTACCGGGCTCACCGGCTCGATCGGCGGCCAACAGAACGTGTGGTCGTCGATCAGTGCCGACTCCTTCGGCGCCGGACAAGGCGGCCTGTTCCCGGACGACCCAGCCACCACCACTGCGGCCGATGACGCCGTCACCACGGTCGATTCGCTCGAGAACTGATCGCAGCTGTAACGAATCCAGCCCCCTGTGCGCTTATGCGTAGCGGGGGCTGGATTCACAAGTCGGGTGTGAGTGCATCGAAGCGGGTGCCTGCACGAGGTCGGAGAAATGCAGGATGGCAATGCTTGGCGAGAGTCCTACGCAGAACAGTCCCACCGGGCAGCGCGAGGCGTCGCTGCCCGAGATGATCGCGGTGCTCGACGAGGCCGCAGCCGTCGCCCGAAGATTCGGCCGCACCGATCTGGTCGAACGGGCGGAGGGAACCAAGCAGCGGGCGACCGATCCACGGATTCGTGTCGTCGTTGTGGGCCCACTCGCGCAGGGCAAAAGCCAGTTCGTGAACTCGCTGCTCAACCTGAACGTGTGCACCGTGGGTGACGACGAAACAACCGCCGTTCCGACCGTTGTGCAGAACGCATCGGAGGCGAGTGCCGAGCTGGTGCTGGCGGTGCCCGGTACGGAGCCTGCACGGGTGCCCGTTCCCCTCGACGACTTGCACTCCATCACCCCGTCCACAACGCTCGCGGCCGGACGAGAGGTGATGCGCCTCGAGGTGAACGTGCCCAGTCCGCTCCTGGCGGACGGGGTCGTGCTCGTCGACACTCCGGGCGTCGGCGGTGCCGGGAACCCGCACGCAGCCGGAACCCTGGGCCTGATTCCGGCGGCGGACGCGGTGCTCGTGCTTTCCGATGCCGGTCGAGAGCTGACGGAGCCGGAGGTGGCGTTCATCCGTCAGGTGCAGGCGCTGTGCCCGGCGGTGGCCTGCCTGGTCAGCAAGACCGACCTGTACCCGCACTGGCGGGCGATCGTCGACGCGAATCGTGGCCACCTGGGCCGCGCCGGACTCGACGTGCCGCTGCTCCCCATCTCGTCGATGCTGCGAAGCCACGCGCTGCGACTGCAGGACGAGTCGCTGAACAGCGAATCCGGCTTCGACGACCTCTACTCGTTCCTTCGGGAGCGGGTGATGGCTCGCGCCGCCGACGATATTCGCGCGGCAGTGGCGTTGGAAGTGCAGTCGGTCACCGAGCATCTGACGTTGGGGATCGGCAGCGAACTGGCGGCGCTGCGCGACCCGGCCACCGGTGCCGCCGCCGTGACCGAACTGCAGAAAGCTCGCGTGACCGCCGAAGAACTGCACAAGAAGACATCGCTGTGGCAGCAGACCCTGGGTGATGGCATCGCCGACCTCGCCGCCGACATCGATCACGACCTGCGCGACCGATTACGGCGCGTCACCCGTGAGGCGGAGGCCACCGTCGACGAAGGCGATCCCGGCAACGATTGGGACGTCGTCGGACAGTGGCTCGAGCAGGAAATCGCGACGGCGATCGGCGACAACTTCGTGTGGGCGCACGACCGCGCGGTGTGGCTCGCCGAAGTGGTGGCCCAGCACTTCACCGAGGGGAG
This sequence comes from Rhodococcus quanlei, assembly GCF_055231015.1. Lineage (NCBI taxonomy): Bacteria > Bacillati > Actinomycetota > Actinomycetes > Mycobacteriales > Nocardiaceae > Rhodococcus > Rhodococcus quanlei. The sequence continues at coordinate 136,958 of NZ_JBUYWD010000018.1, forward strand.
CGCAGTGACCCTGCCGCATCTCGACGTGGCCGACCTGAACGGCGTCCTCGAACCGGTGGGCTCACTTGCCGACCTGGAGTCGGGGAGGATCGGGATCACCCAGAAGGTGCTCGTCGGTATGCGCGGCTCCTACGGCGGTGTGCTGATGTTCGGGCTGATCACCACCATGATGGGGATGGCGCTGGTCAACCCGATCTCGGTCGGTGCCGGAGTGCTGTTGGGCACCAAGGCATACCGTGAGGACCGAGAAGGTCGGGTGGTCAAGCGTCGATCGGAGGCCAAGGCCGCCATCAGGCGTTTCGCGGACGAGGTCAGCTTCCAGGTAGGCAAGGAATCCAAGGACCGGCTTCGCCATATCCAACGCCTGCTGCGCGATCACTTCACGACCGTCGCCGACCAGTCGCTGCGTTCGATCAACGAGTCGCTGAAGGCGGCGCAGGAGACCGCGAACATCGAGGCCGCCGAGCGCACACGACGCGTCACGCAACTGGAGAAGGACCTACTTCTGGCATCGGATTTGCGGGCCCGTGTCGCGGATCGGGTGGACCGATGACCACCCGCCAGCTCGCAGACGCGCACGCCCTGATTGCCGCAGCACAGCGAACCTACGCCAACCATCCGGACGCGAGCGCGCAACTGCGCGAATGCAAGGCACGCCTCGGTCAACCGTTGCGAGTGGCCCTGGCCGGCTCGTTGAAGGCGGGCAAATCGACCCTCCTGAACGCGCTCGTCGGACAGGACATCGCGCCAACCGACGCAACCGAGTGCACCAAGGTGGTGACCTGGTACCGCAATGGTGCGACTCCCACCGTCACGGCCTGCTACGACGATGCAGGGAAACCGCGTCGGGCGAACGTTCCGGTGCTGCGCAGGGAGGGGCGACTCACCTTCGAATTGGGGGATCTCACTGCGGCGCAGGTCGACCGACTGGACGTGGAATGGCCCTCCTCGGCGTTGACTCGGACGACCATCGTCGACACCCCGGGCACTTCCTCGCTGTCGCGCGACGTCTCGGCACGTACGTTCGACATGCTGGTTCCGGAAGACGGCGCGTCCGGTGCGGATGCTGTCGTCTACCTCCTGCGGACTCTCGACGCGACCGATGTCCGACTTCTGAGCCGAATAGGCGATCACGTGGGCGCCGAATCCGGTCCGCTCGGGGTGGTAGGTGTGGTCGCACGTGCCGACGAGGTGGGCGCCGGGCGGTTGGACGCGATGATATCGGCCCAGGAGGTGGCGACGCGATTCGCGGGAGAGCTGGAGCGAACAGGGTTGTGCCAGTCGGTCGTTCCGGTGGCCGGTCTGCTCGCGCTCGCTGCCCGCACCATGCGTCAGACGGAGTTCACGGCGCTGCGGCAACTCGCCGACGTACCGGCCGAGGAGCTCCAACTCGCCATGCTGTCGGCCGACAGGTTCGCGAGGGCCGATGTAGTGCTGCCGGTCGACCCGGCGATGCGCGCCGGCCTCGTCGACCGGTTCGGCCTGTTCGGAATCCGGTTGGCTGTGACGCTCATCCGTATGGGGACGAGCGATTCCCCGACGCTGGCAGCCGAATTGCTGCAGCGCAGCGGCCTCGACGAGTTGCGCCGGGTGATCGACGTTCAGTTCGGGCAACGCGCCGAGCAGCTGAAGACACATTCGGCGCTGGTGGCCCTCAAACGGGTGCTGGTGAGGTACCCGGTAGCCCGGTCGGACGAGATCCTGGCCGACGCCGAGCGACTGCTGGCGGACTCGCACGGATTCCGGGAACTGCGGCTGCTCGGCCGACTCCGGTCCGTCGACACCGGCCTGTCCGCCGAGGATGTGCTGGAACTGCAACGGCTGGTAGGCGGATTCGGCACCGACATCAGCCAACGGCTCGGCACCGACGACACAGACACACGAGATCTGCAACGGATGAGAGCGCTCGCCGCTGTCCGGAAGTGGCGGGCCCGCGCCGAACACCCACTACTGGACCAGTTCGCCTCCCGTGCCTGCGTCACCGCCGCCCGCAGCGCCGAAGGCATCCTGCTGGAACTCGGCTGACGGTTGCTGCTTTCTCCCGCATTCCCCCTTCCCTGCCCCGACGAATGTCACAGCGGTTCAGCTCGGGCGAACCGGTGCGACGTTCGTCGGGGCGGTCACGACAAGACGCGGATGGCGCATTCAGGTCCAGCCGCGGCGGCAAGGCGACGGTCTGCGGTGAGCAACTCGCAGCCGAGGGCTTCGGCCAGGGCCACGTAGGTTGCGTCGTATGCGGTCACGTTGGCACGGAGCTCGTACGCGCGACGCATCAGACGCAACGTGGGAACTCGTTCGAAGTGCAATTGCTCGAGGTCGCCGACGGCAACCTCGAAACGGTGTTCGGACATAGTTCGAGTCAGCCAGCGCTTACGTAGGACCGCTACCGTCTCGACGTCGATGAGGTCGGGTGCAGCGAACTCGCCGGCCTCCCGCAGTGCGCTGCGGGAGATGCGTCCGGCCTCCTCGTCATCGCCGAGTGCGTTGGCGAGGACCGACGCGTCCACCACGATCATTCGCGGGCGCGCTCTGTGCCGAGATCCTCGACGGCTTGCTGCAGGCCGACTTGCCCGCCTTCACGCCCCTCGATGTCGTCCAGCACCTCGCTCACCTGGCGTCGCTCTGCCAGCTGACGCAATTCCGAAGTCAAGAACTGCTGCAGGGACTGATGGCGCTGCTCTGCCTTGCGCGCAAGCGCGGCATGGACGTCATCCGGGAGGTCGCGTACCAGGACGTTCTTCATGCTTACATTATGCTTGCATCGGGTGCGGCCTTCAAGCGCTCCCCGGCGAATGTCACAGCGGTTCTCGTGAGCTGAACGTGTGTGACATTCGCCGGGGGTGCGGACTCGCCGAGCGATCGTTGGGTCGATCCTGCACCGCCCATTACTTCCATGCTCGAGCCGATGCGAGGTGCGGAACCTGGTCTTTTCAATACACTGGGACCACTTACCCGAGGACGGATGGCGATGACTGGAGATTTTGCAGGCAATCTCGCGTTGGTTCTGGTGTTCATCCTGATAGGCGGGCTTTTCGCCGGCACCGAGATGGCTCTGGTCACGCTGCGTGACAGTCAGGTCGACCGCCTCGAGAGCCGCGGTGCACGCGGTGCACGTGCCGCCGCACTGGCCCGCGATCCCAATCGGTTTCTGTCCGCCGTGCAGGTGGGTGTGACCGTCGCCGGGTTCTTCTCCGCAGCCTACGGCGCGTCCGCACTGGCCCCGAATCTTGTGCCCGTGCTCGAGTCCTGGGGTCTGTCGACGGGCCTTGCGGACGTGCTGGCACTGGTCGGGATCACTCTCGTCATCTCCTACCTCTCCCTCATTTTCGGCGAACTCGTACCCAAACGCATAGGGCTGCAACGTGCTACCTCGGTCGCCTTGTTCGCCGGGCCGTTCATCGACCGCTTTGCCACCGTGATGCGTCCGGTGATCGCACTGCTGTCCGCGTCGACCAATGTCATCGTGCGTCTGTTGGGTGGAGACCCACATCAGAAGAGCGAGAACATTACTCACGCCGAACTGCGAGAGCTGGTCGCAGGACACACGGCGCTCGGCGACGACGAACGCCGCATACTCGCGGATGTCTTCGACACCGAACAACGATCACTCGCCGAAGTGATGAGCCCACGTACCGACGTCGAGTTCGTCGACGCTTCCACTCGCATCGAGGACGCACGTAATCAGGCCGTTCACGGTGGACACACCCGTTACCCGGTGACCGGGGATTCGCTCGACGACGTGATCGGCGTCGTCCACGTCCGCGAACTCCTCCTAGCCGGACCCGCCGTACGGACGGCACGCGACGTGATGACGGAGATCCTGCATCTACCGGGCACGAAGCCCGCACTGCCCGCGCTGTCGGTGATGCGGAAGGACAACCTGCGCATGGCGGTCGTGGTCGACGAGTACGGCGGTACGGCGGGCATCGTCACCTTCGAGGACATCGTGGAAGAACTGATCGGCGAGATCGGTGACGTCGGCGACAGTTACGGCAAGCACGTCGACGGAAACCATGTAGACGGGATGCTGATCATCGAGGACTTCGCCGAACGCACCGGAATCGTCGTCCCCGAGGGTCCGTACGAAACCATTGCCGGATACGTGATGTACCAACTGCGCAGAATGCCGCGCGTCGGAGACAGTCTTGTCGTCGGCAACCACCGGCTCACCGTCACCCGTTTGGACGGGCGACGGATCGACCGCATCGGCGTCGAGTCGGTTCACGCCCCCGGCCGCCCCGGCCCGCATCGCTGACCCTGCCCTCAGTAGTGGTACCTCACCGAGATGACGGTGATCTGTTGGTCGTCGACGAGATAGACGAGTCTGTGCTCGTCGGTGATGCGCCGAGACCAGGCACCGGCGAGTTGATGTTTGAGAGGCTCCGGTTTGCCTGGTCCATCGAAGGGGTCACGCAGGATTGCTGTGATCAGTTTGTTGATCGACCTGATAACGGCCCTGTTGTCGGTTTGCCACTGCACGTAGGAATCCCATGCGGTGGGGGTGAATGTGAATATTCGCTTCACTCGATCAGTTCGCGTTCGGCGGTGTGACCGGTTCGCGCTTCATCGAGGCTCTTCATGAGGTGCCGTGCGTTGGCCGGCGACCTGAGCAGGTAGGCCGTCTCTTCGAGGGAGTCGTAATCCTCCTTGGACATGAGGACCGCGCTTCCACCATTGGAAACAATCTCGATGGGGTTGTGATCCTCGTTGACCTGCCGGATGAGCGGGAACAAGGTTTTGCGTGCTTCGGAAGCCGTGATCGCCATACACTCCTCCTTGTTAGTGGTACAAGATATGGTACCACTCTTGGTAGATCACAGCCGGTAGAGGCGCAGTTCTCGACCTCCCCGAGGTCGGTGCTCCGGGCGGCGACATCGGATCTCGTCTCCCTCGCGCATAACCGATTCACGCATGACCGGACGGGTACACAATGGAAGTCGGCGGGTTTCGGGTCTCGGTTGCGTTACGGGATGGTCCACCCGAAGCGGCGGTATCGGCGAATGGAATATAAATAGGCGTAACGGATTTCGGCAACCAGCAAGTCTCAATCCAGGTTCGGGGCGGGCATCCGCTCCGGCACAGTCGCACGCCCGCGCGGGGCAACGGAGTTCCGGGATGGCGCAATGATCGAAACAGTGCTGAGGCGACATACGGGGCACCTCGCGCCGGTGCAGAGCCGATCCGCGACGCCTGAACGCGCCGATCTCGACGAACGCACCGCTCCCGGCGAACGCACCGACCCGGTGGGGCACACCGATACCGCCGAGCGTCACGGCGTCGAGTTGCACAAACTGCTACTCGTCGCGGCACTGACACCCGCTCAAGCCTCGCTGCTGCTCACCGATGTGATCGATCAGCTCGAACGGGCGCACCAGGAGCGCTGTTATCCGCTCTGCCTCGCAGAGCATGCGGTGACGGTGTCCGATACCGGGCGTCTCGGCATCGACCGCACCGAAAGCACCCCTTCCTGGTCCGATGTGCACGACGCGGCGGTGAGTGTGCTGCGAAGCATCACGGCGAACTGCAGCGATTACGAGTTCGCAGACCGAATGGACCGCTCGATCGCCGAAGCGTCGGATCCGGCGAGCCTGACGCAACTGGTTCGCCGCGAAGCCGAGACCGCATCCGAACCCGCCGACGAACCGAGGATACGGCGCCAGGTTGCCTCACTCGTGTCGGCGACAACCGAGCGCACGTCGGCGGACTATCACGTCCCGGCGGATCACGTACACGGACAGACTCCAGCGGAGGGGCAATCCCTTGCACCGGAGGGCCGGTATCTGCCGGTCCGGAAGGTGTGGCATCGCCGGAAGAGACGGCCGTCGCGGCGCACGCTCCTGGTGTTGCTGTCGGTCCTTCCTGTTCTCGTCGGTGCAGTGTGGTTCGCCCCGGACGTGTGGTCGGAGTTGCGCCGGGGGTGGCAAGCCGTTCTCGATCCGGTCGATTCGTCGGAGGTGAATCAGATTCGTCCGGTGTCGCCGCCTCCGCCGCTACCGCCGGAAGGTGACGGGAATCCGGGCGCCGAGCAGGTAACGGCCATGCCGATGCCGGTCGATACCGGGGCCCCACCCAAGGCAGGTCCGATAACCGAGGTCACCGCAACACTCGCCGACGGAACGTGCGCCCCGGGTGGGCCGTGCGCGATGCGGGTCGACGTTCACCTCGATCCCGCAGCGGACGTCGGCGAGGTGACGTGGGAACTGCGCATCTACGACCGTTGCTCGGGGCAAGTCGACCCGGCCGGGCAGGTGACGATGAGCCCGGAGCCAGGCCGGCAGCAGGTGTACGGCATCAGCAGGACCGTGTTGCCGCCCGGTTCGGCGCTCGCGCTTGCCGCGATCACCAGCGCCCCGGCGGTCGCCGCCTCGCAGCCGGTGCTCGTACCCGACCAGAACGCAACGTGCTGAGACGCCGGCGACCATGCAGGCGCGAAAGCGAGAATCCGACCCCTGGCTCGTCGGGGCCGCGATAGTCCTCGTCCTCCTCGGACTGCTCAACCTGATGTCCACAGGGATGACGTCGAACGCGGTCCGTCACGCCCTGTTCGGTGTTGCCGGTCTCGGCGTCATGTACGCAGTGTCTCGTATTCGGCTCGGCGACCTGCGGAGGTTCGGGTGGGGGGTGCTCGTGGTGTCGACGGTCATGTTGGCGGCCGTGCTGGTCACCGGTGTCGCAGTCAAGGGTGCTCAGCGCTGGCTGGACTTGGGCCTGTTCACCGTTCAGCCATCCGAACTCGCCAAGCTCGGCCTCGTCTTGGTCCCGGCGAGTCTGCTGGCCGCCGGGTACACCATCGGCCGGTTGGTGGCGGTGCTGACGGTCACGACCGTGCCCGTTGTGCTCGTTGCCATGCAACCCGACTTGTCGACCGCCGCCGTGCTCGCCGCGATCGCAGTGCTCATGCTGATCCTCGCCAGGGTGCCCTTGTTGCCGCTGCTGCCCTTGTTCGCGGCAGGACTCGCCTCGCTTCCCCTGGCAGTTCTGTTCCTTCAGCCCTATCAGCTCGAACGGATACACGTATTCCTGTCCAGCGACACCGACGAGCAAGGGTCGGGCTGGGCGGAACTGCAAGCCGACATCGCGATCGGCAGCGGTGGGTTGTGGGGTATGGCGGGCGACCCCCTGTACGACATCAGAGCCGAGTACCTGCCCGAATCCGAGCACGACCTGGCCTTCGCGAGCATCGTCTACGGCTGGGGTTTGTTCGCCGGCTTGGCAGTCGTGCTGGCGGTATTGGTGATCGTGTGGAGGGCGGCCATCGCCGCCCGGACCGCGCGAACCAAGGAAGCCGCCCTGGTCGCCGTCGGGATAGCCGCCCTGTTCGGAGTTCATGGCGTGGTCGCGGTGGGTGCGAGCCTTTCCGTGCTGCCACACGGGGGGATGCCGATCCCACTGTTCAGTTACGGGGGCACGGCCGCCCTCATCGGCTTCGTCGAGATCGGATTGGTGCTTGCAATCCGCAGAGACGGTGTCGCCCGGCCGCTCTGGGCGCCGCCGGGCAGACGCCGTCGCCAACCACGAGGCATATCGGCCGGGGCACTCATCGTCACCGCGTCACTCGTCGCGATGTCGGTGTTCACGTGGCAACTTCAGAAGGATCGTGGCGACGAGTTGCGCGCGTTGAGTGACCAGCAGATGACGCGCTGCATTCGCCTGCCCGCCGAGCGGGGAAAAATCCTCGACCGTCACGGTGTGCCGCTCGCGGTCAACGTGGCCGAGTACACCGTTGCCGTGGTGTCTCTGCTGTTCGACGGTGACAGTGCCGGCAATCGCAACGAACTCGCCGGACTGCTCGGCATCTCCCCGGACGAGATGGCAAACCTTCTGCACGACTCCGGCGAGGAGCTGCAAGTCGTCGTCGGCAAGGCAACGCCCGACCAGGTTCGCCACATCATGGCTGCCGACATCCCCGGGGTACTGATCTATCCGTCCGGTAAAAGGCACTACCCGCACCGTGCAGTGGTCGGCACCGTGCTCGGACATGTCGGTGTCGCCGACCCGGACGACATGCAACGCTGGCCGCACCTCGCGCTCGGGTCCAGGGTGGGTAAGTCGGGCCTCGAGAAGCAGTACGACGCGCTGTTGCGGGGCAGCGACGGAAAGCAATGCGTATACGTCGATTCGGGCGGACGCCCCGTCGCGCCCGGTGAGCGCGTGGACCCGATACCCGGACACGATCTTCGGCTGCACCTCGACTTCGGACTGCAGGAATTGGCGAACAACGCACTGACCGATGCGGTCCGCACCAGCGGCGGCGACGTGGGCGCCGCAATCGTGATGGACGTCCGGACGGGCGCTGTACTGACGATGGCCAGCGTGCCGGGGTTCGACAACAACATCTACGGTCCACCCGTCGACGTGGTCGCGCTTGCGGCAGAGCTCGATGCACCGGGACCGGGCCCGCTGCTCAATCACGTCACCCAGACGGCGGCACCACCGGGCTCGACCTTCAAGATCGTCACCGCTGCGGCGAACGCGGAATTCGACGTGCTGTCACCGGACGTGAAGCTCGCGGGTGGAGCCTCGTACACCTACGGTGGGCATACGTTCGGGAACTGGAAGCCGATGGGGCCGAACAATCTGGTGGGTGCGCTCCAGTGGTCGGACAACGTGTACTTCTACCAGCTTGCCGAACGCATCGGGCCCGAGCGGATCGCCGCTACCGCCACACAACTCGGCGTGGGTCAGCCGTCGGGGATCGACCTGCCGGGCGAGGCCGACGGCTTTCTGGGGACACCGGAAACGGTCACCGAGATCGGAGGAACCTGGTACCCGGGGTCGACCCTGCTGATGGGGATCGGCCAAGGCCCTGTGACCGCGACCCCGATCCAATTGGCGCGCTGGACATCGGGCATCGCCACCGGAGCCATGGTCACCCCCCAGCTCGCGGCCGGTTACGGGGCCGAGGCCACGCCGATTCCGACGGACGTACCGATTCCGTTGCCGTTCGCGGATCGGCTCGGTCCCGTGCGAGCGGGAATGCTGGCGTCGGGTACCGCCGGTACCGGCGCACAATTGGCGTCGTTGCCGGTCCCAGTCGGTACCAAGACCGGCACCGCCGAGGATCCGTCGGCGCCAGGGGAGGGGCTCAACGCGTGGTTCTCTGCGGTGGCGCCCTTCGACCGTCCCGAAATCGTGGTGTCGGTGTTGGTAAGAGGTGGTGGCTTCGGGTCGGCGACGGCAGGACCGGTGGTCAAGCCGATCCTCGAGCGTTACCTCGCGGAGCGGCCTCCCGTCACGCCGACCAGGTGATCAGTCCACGCAGAGCAGGCGATCAGTTGCTGTAGGCGGCGATGACCTCTGGGTGCTCCAAACATGCAGTAGCCCCTTCGGCCACACAGGTGAGGGGGCGCTCGGCCGTCTTCACCGGGAACCCGAAGGACGATTCGAGCAGCGGTGCCAGACCACGCAGCATCGACCCGCCACCGATGACGAGCAGCCCCTCGGACATCACGTCGCCGACCGCCTGGGCGGGCAGGTCCTCCAGGCACGCGGTGAGGGCCTGCACGATTCCCGCAGTGGTCGGCTTCAGCGCCTCCACGATCTCGTCGGTCTCGAGCGTGACCAGGCGTGCACGGCCGGTCACGGCATCGCGACCTTCCAGGACCAGTGATTGTCCTTCCGAGACGTCCGGTGAACCGACCTTTGCTCGCTCGGCAGTGAGTTGGCCGACGATGATCTTGTGCTCCGATCTCAGGTACTGATAGAGCGCGTGGGTGAGTTCGTCGCCTGCCTGCCGACAACTGCGGTGCGAGAGCATTCCACCGAAACAGAACGCGGTGATTTCCGAAGTGCCGCCCCCGATGTCGACGATGAGATGAGCACGGGCCTCGAGCGGATTGATTCCGCAACCGAACGCCCCGGCAACCGGCTCCGGAATCAATCCGACTTTCCGCATGCCCGCCTCGTGGCCGACCTCGAGCAAGGCCCGCCGCTCGAGCGGAGTGGCGCCTGCCGGGACCGAGATGACACCTTTCGGCCGGATCCCGAAGCGGCGGTGCGGGCCCACCCGTTTGACCACCGCAGACAGGTACGCCCTCGCAGACTCGAGATCCACGACGACCCCGTCCTTCATCGGGCGCACCGACGTGACTCCGACCGGAGTACGGCCGACGAGATCACGCGCGTCCTTACCGATCGCCAAGGCGCGACTCGGCTCTGTCGTTCGCACCAACATGAACGAAGGCTCGTTCAGGACTATGCCTTCTTCGGGGGTGCCGACGACAGTGTTGGCAGTTCCGAAATCGATACCGAGTCCACCCACCGTGACCTCCAAGGGCCTGGGAAAATGATGTTCAGCAGATGACCTCGATGCTACTCAGAGCTGCTGTGGTTCGGACGGTTTCGGCGAGAAGATCGACGCCGAATCAGGGTCGGAGTCCGGGCGCATCTCCGGGACTTCCTGGATGTCCACCGATTCGATTTTCGGAAACATGCGGCGCATGCCGAAAAGTGACCCGCCGCGAAGCCGGCGCCGTGTGTGGCCAAGGATCCTCGGTGGCCTCGTGGCCGCCGTTCTGCTCGTGATCTCCTTGTTCGCCGGCGTCGTTACGTATGCGTATTCGACCGCCGACGTGGATACCGTCGGCAAAGTCGAGTTCTCCCGGGCACTTCACATTCCTCCCGTCGCGGAGTCCACCGTGGAGCCGGACGGCACACGCGTCTTCGACCTCGAGATGCGACAAGGATCGACCGACCTGGGGCACGGCCCCGAGACCCGCACCTGGGGCGTGAACGGTGACCATCTCGGTCCGACCATCCGCATGACTCGTGGCGAGTCGGTACGGATGAACGTATCCAACGAGCTGGGAGTGGCAAGCACTCTGCATTGGCACGGCATGCATCTGCCTGCGGTGATGGACGGCGGACCGCACCAGATGGTCGAACCGGATACGACCTGGTCGCCCAACTGGGTGGTCGATCAGCCAGCGGCAACTCTCTGGTACCACCCCCACCTGCACGGATCCACCGCCGAACACGTGTACCGGGGTCTGGCGGGAATGATGATCGTCGACGATCCGGCAGGGGCCGACCTTCCCGGTCGGTACGGTGTGGACGACATCCCGGTGATAGTCCAGGACAAGAAGTTCGACGGGGATCAGCTGGACGTGAATCCGTCCATGTTCGCCGACACCGGAATCCTGGGCGACGAGATCCTGGTCAACGGCACGTCTGCGCCCTACCTGGACGTCACGACCGAGCGGGTGCGCCTTCGACTCCTCAACGCCTCCAATGCCCGCGTCTACGACTTCGGCTTCGATACCGGCCTGCCGTTCCGGCTCGTCGGGACCGACGGTGGCCTGCTCGAAGCGCCGCAGCAACTCGAGTCGATCATGTTGTCGCCGGGGGAGCGGGCGGAGATCGTCGTGGAGATTCCACCCGGCACCGACGCCGTGTTACGAAGCACACCACCGGATTTGGGCGCCGACTTCTGGGCCGAACGATTCGGAGGTGGCGACGACACCCTGGACATCCTCGAACTTCGCGCGGCCGAGACCCTCGAACCGAACACCGAAGTTCCGGATCGATTGGCGGAGCAGAAGGACCTCGGCGAACCGGAACGAACGAGGACGTTCGAGCTCAATGGGTCCCGGGAGATCAACGGGAAAGAAATGGACATGTCCCGGATCGACGAGGTGGTGACCCTGGGAACCACCGAGGTGTGGGAAGTCCGCAATGCCAGCGGGCAGATCCATAATTTCCACGTCCACGACGTGCAGTTTCAGGTGCTGGGCACCGACGACCCGGCACTGTCCGGCCCGAAGGACACCGTGTACGTACCGCGTGGTGAGACCGTTCGGCTACTCGTACGCTTCACCGACTACGCGGACCCGTCGTTTCCGTACATGTACCACTGTCACATGCTGAAACACGAGGACAACGGGATGATGGGTCAGTTCGTCGTCGTGGCGCCGGGGCAGGAGCCGGGCGAGATGCCCGCCGCAGATCACGCCGGTCACGCGTCGCACGGCGGGCATCGGTGAACAGGGATCAGAATTCCATTCCGGCGTCCGCGCCCATCTGCATCGTGGTGTTCGCGCCGTCGAGGGATTCTCGAATGATGTCGGCGTGACCTGAGTGGTGGGCAGTCTCGCGAATGATGTGCAGCAGGATCTTTCGAGCGGTCCACCATTCACGCTCGGGTGTCCACGGAGCAATCGGCAGTGGCACGAGTACGTCGAGATCCTCGAGGCCGGCAATCACGTCTCGTGTCCGCTGCGCCGTCGTCTCGTACTTCTCGACCTGGTCGGCGAACAGTTCTCCCTCTGCGAGCCGGTAGGTGTCCGTTGCGTTGTCCATGTCGAACTCGGCGGTCTCGTCCGGCTCCAGAATGGTGGTGATCCAGTGGTCTTCGACCTGGGCCAGGTGCTTCACGAGACCACCGAGCGTCAATTCGCTGACGGTGGACCGCTCGAGAGCCTGTTCCTCGGTCAGTCCGCGCAGGGTGATCTGGAAGTTGTGGCGCTGATCCTCGAGGATCGCGAGGAGGTCGGCACGCTCGCCGGTGAGTGCGGAGTTGTTCGTGGTCATGTCGTTGCTCCCATTCGTTCGGTGGTGATGACAACGCTATTTCGTATCGCGGACAGAAACGGTCCTGAATGATCGCAGGCGGGCCGAGATCATCGAACCGAGTGTGCGCGTTCCCGGTATCCGCCACGGACATTTTGGAAAGACTGAGCGGGTGGGTGCATCGCTTTCGGATCCGGGTCTCGCACTCACCACGTTGTGCGTGGTGATGGCCCTGTGCACCGCCCTGGTGTATCGCTTCACCGGGCTCGGCAGCGTGTTCGTCGCTCCCGCAGCCGCAGTTCGCGGCGCAGCGCAATTGGCGCTGGTGTCACTCGTTCTCGCAGCGGCGCTCACACACCTCTGGTCGTCGATTCTCGTGTTGGTCGTGATGCTCGCCGCCGCCGTATGGACGTCGGTGCACAGGTCCGAGGCCGGACGTTCCGGCTGGTGGCTGGCGCTCGCACTCGTTACCGGCATCGGCATGGTGCTTCCCCCGATGCTGATCAGCGGGGTAGTTCCGCTCGAGGGTGTGGCACTCGTGCCGATCGGCGGAATTGTGCTCGGGAACGCGATGGTCGCCACCTCCCTTGCCGCCCGCAAGGCGCTCGACTCGATCACGGAGCGTTGGGGCGAGGTGGAGGCCGCCCTGAGCCTGGGGCTGGAAGACCGCGATGCCCGGATCGAGGTCGCCCGGCCGGCCGCGGCCGATGCACTGCTGCCCGGGCTCGATCAAACCAGGACCGTCGGGCTGGTCACCCTGCCCGGAGCGTTCGTCGGCGTGCTGCTGGCCACCGGTTCCGCCGTCCAGGCCGGGGCGGTGCAGATTCTGGTTCTCGTGGGGCTGCTGCTCGCTCAGACCTGCTCGGTCGCCGTGACGATCGAACTGGTGTCCCGGGGCGTCGTCCACCGATAGGTACTCGTCATGCGGCCGGTGCCGGTGGAGGCACCGAGACCACCCCACGCACGGCCTGTTCGAGCGCACGCGCGGCGAGCGGATCGGTCACGTTCGCGGCCTCGAGAAGCAACGCGGACGGCAGGTCGACGACGCAGTACTTGATGAAAGTCAGTGCGGCTGCGTCCCGGCGGTGCCACACTTCGTCCGCAAGCAGCGCGATCAAGGTACTCAGCGAGCGTCGCAGCCCCGTCAACTCGCGGCGCTGCGCCTCCGTCAGATCCGGGGTGGCGAGGTCGTCAGCTTTCACGAAGAGCAGCAACTGTGCGCCCAGATCGGCCTGCGCCGCATAGGCCGCGGGGGCGAGCGCCGCCGCAACGACCGCATCCGAGCCGGATCCGTTCGTGGCGAGTGCGTCGTCGACGGCGGCGCGCTGGAATTCGACGAACTTGGTCGCCTCACGTGCCCACGCCGCCGCCAGTAGTCCGTCCCGTGAACCGAATGCGTTGTAAATGGCGCCGTTCGAGGCTCCGGATGCGTCGCTGAGTGCTCGTATCGTGACACCGGAAGTGCCCCGCCGCACCCACAGCTCGCGCGTGTGGTCGAGCAGGTCGTCGAGATCGTGTCGGCGAGGCCGTCCCAAGGGTGTTCCTAACAGTCGACAATCGGTGGGGTACGAGTCAGCTGACATCCTGACTCAACGTGTCGACGGTCGAAGCGAACATCATCTTCTTGATCGTGCCGACGGTGTTGCGGTCTTTGCCGATGAAGGGACGAACGTAGTCGGCGGCTTCGGACTGGAGTACGCCGAGTTGGGCGGTGGCGTCGACGAGACCGTCTTCGCATGCCTGCGGGCCGGCATAACGATGTCCGGTGGTCATCGCCTTGACCGCAGCGCTGGGCGTCAGCTTGCTGGTGATGAGAGCAGACATTCCCGGTGCGAACGGCACCTTGATGTCGGCCTCGGGGAAGCAGAAGAAGCCACGGTCTTCCCGCATGATCCGGTAGTCGTGTGCGAGAGCCAGCATGGCGCCCGCACCGAAAGCATGACCGTTCACCGCGGCGACGGTCGGGACGGGAAGAGTGAGGAACCGGGCGAACAGGGTGTGCACTCGCTCGACGTACTCGGCGTGCTCGTCCAGGTGCTGGGCCACCCATTCGATGTCCAGCCCGTTGGAGAAGAACTTTCCGGTTCCGATGGTCACGAGAGCCGCTGCATCCGTGCCGGCCTCGAGTTCGTCCAGGAATCCGTTGACGGACGCGAGCCATTCCAGGCTGAAACGATTCTCGTCGTCTCCGAGGTCGAGTGTCCAGATGGCGCCGTCCTGCTCGATCGATGGCATGAGGGTCATTCCTTCCGTCGACAGATGTTCCGGACCGAGTGGTGACGGAACACCAGTGAGCGTAACAGAGCAAACGCTCTAAAACCCGGTGCGGGCGGAGAGGTCAGTGCAACCAGGACCTTGCGGCGGGCGTGAACGACGCGCATACCGCCGCCGCGACCATCGCGCAATAAACGAGGGGTGCCCACTGCAGAACGCCTGCAGTTGCCTCACCGGCGTCGGACATCAACATCCAGAAACCGATACCGCCCGCCACGGCGGCCACGCCTGTTACGGCCAGAACCACCCGTCCCGACGCTTTGCGGCGCCGCAACAACAGGGCGCCCAGCGACGTCACCAGCGCGAGAACCAGTGCCATCCCCGCACTGCCGATCAGGGTGAGTCCGATCGTGTCGGCGATGTCTGCCGGGTCGTCTCCGGAGTTGTTTGCGGATACGGCGCGCTCGAGCGAATCCCGGACGTCCGCGAGGTCGAGTAGGGTCGCGCCGGCGATCCCGGCCAGCAGCGCGACGGACGCGGCCCACGCTGCCAACGAGACACTCACCGCTTTCGGTATCCGGTCGCTCGGCGTCGTACGCAGAGGTGTGATCGCGACCTCCGGCCGGGGTGGAGGCGGTCCAGGAGTGCTGGAGCGCGGTGAATGTTCGGAGGGGCTCGTCACGATCGGAGCGTAACGCTGCGACCGGCGGAGGCGGAGGGTTGTTCCTCATCTCGCTCGCATCGTTAACGATCTGGTGTTTGCCTGCGACACTGTCGGTGTGGACATCAAAGGTTGTGCACCTGTAGCACCGACAGAGGAGGAGTAGCAGATGTCACGAGTACGCCGGACGATCATCGTCGCCGCCACTGCGCTTGCCGTGGGGGCAGCACCTGCCGCAACTGCCGCGGCATCACCTTCGCCCGCCCCGCATCCAGTGGCGGCCGACGCGCTGACCTTCAGCCTTCCTGCGATCAGTGGTCTCGAAATCGGGCCCGGTGGAGTTCCCGGCGGATCGTTCCGGCCGATCACGGTCACGGCAGACCTGGCGCCCGCCACGCTGCAGAATCCGCCACCGCCGGCGGGGGTGACCTTCTCGGTTCAAGATCCGGCCTCGAATCTCGAAGCGCCGCAGTACTATCAGTATTCGTATCGGCACCTTCTGGTGTCGTGGCGCAACCTTGCCACCGGCGCGACAGGTGAGGTGCCGCTTCGGCACTGGGATCGCCCCGACTTCGAGTACGACTCTCCGAGCGAGAAGCTCCCCACTTCGGCGACCGCGGTCACCGGCTCGGGTCCCGTAGTGGCCACGGTCACGGAGATGCGCACGCCATACCAGGCGCCACCAGTCCCGATCAACCTAATCCCAGGGGTTATCGCGATCTCGGTTCCGTGACCGAACTCAGTGACTCTAGTGCGTAAGCGGTAACCGGCTGGCTTCTGCGAGTGCGCACCGGCACGAATGGAACATCCGTCCCGTCAGATCGGACGGATGTTCCATTCGTCCGAGGACCTTTTTTGCGAGGCGGGAACAATTCCGAAAGTCCCTCCGTTGAGCATTACGACAAACTTGAGCGCACCAGGCTCAGCTTCGAGTTGACGTCGGACATGCTCCGGAGGCAAACTTGAGCGGAAGGCGCTCAGCGGTGTTTGACAAGCAGCGCCACTCCCCGCAGCCCAAACGAACTGACCAGCTGCATTACGAAAGTGAGGAAACACTATGGCTCGTGCCGTCGGTATCGACCTCGGTACTACAAACTCTGTCGTGTCTGTGCTGGAAGGCGGCGAGCCCGTAGTGGTCGCCAACGCCGAAGGCTCACGCACCACGCCTTCCGTCGTCGCATTCGCGAAGAACGGTGAAGTTCTGGTCGGTCAGCCCGCCAAGAACCAGGCCGTCACCAACGTCGACCGCACCATCCGTTCCGTCAAGCGCCACATCGGCACCGACTGGAACGTCGAAATCGACGACAAGAAGTACACGTCGCAGGAGATCAGCGCCCGCACGCTCATGAAGCTCAAGCGCGACGCGGAGGCCTACCTCGGCGAGGACATCACGGATGCCGTCATCACGGTTCCCGCATACTTCGAGGACGCACAGCGCCAGGCCACGAAGGAAGCCGGTCAGATCGCCGGCCTCAACGTGCTGCGCATCGTCAACGAGCCCACCGCAGCCGCGCTCGCGTACGGGCTGGACAAGGGCGATTCCGAGCAGACCATCCTGGTCTTCGACCTCGGTGGCGGCACCTTCGACGTCTCGCTGCTCGAAATCGGCGACGGCGTCGTCGAGGTTCGCGCCACCTCCGGTGACAACCACCTCGGTGGCGACGACTGGGATCAGCGCATCGTCGACTGGCTCGTCGAGAAGTTCAAGTCGCAGAACGGCATCGACCTCACCAAGGACAAGATGGCGCTCCAGCGTCTGCGTGAGGCAGCCGAGAAGGCCAAGATCGAACTGTCCTCCGGTCAGAGCACCTCGATCAACCTGCCGTACATCACGGTGGACGCGGACAAGAACCCGCTGTTCCTCGACGAGCAGCTGACCCGCAGCGAATTCCAGAAGATCACCTCAGATCTGCTCGATCGCACCCGCGCACCGTTCCAGGCTGTCGTCAAGGACAGCGGCATCGCCGTCAAGGACATCGACCACGTCGTTCTCGTCGGTGGTTCCACCCGTATGCCCGCAGTGTCCGACCTGGTGAAGGAGCTCACCGGCGGACGTGAGCCCAACAAGGGCGTCAACCCGGACGAGGTCGTCGCCGTCGGCGCCGCGCTGCAGGCCGGTGTCCTCAAGGGCGAGGTCAAGGACGTTCTGCTCCTCGACGTCACCCCGCTGTCCCTCGGTATCGAAACCAAGGGTGGTGTGATGACCAAGCTCATCGAGCGCAACACCACCATCCCCACCAAGCGGTCCGAGACCTTCACCACGGCCGACGACAACCAGCCTTCGGTGCAGATCCAGGTGTTCCAGGGTGAGCGCGAAATCGCCTCGCACAACAAGCTGCTCGGCTCCTTCGAACTGGCTGATCTGCCGCCCGCCCCGCGTGGTGTACCGCAGATCGAGGTCACCTTCGACATCGACGCCAACGGCATCGTGCACGTGACCGCCAAGGACAAGGGCACGGGCAAGGAAAACACGATCAAGATCCAGGACGGCTCCGGTCTGTCCAAGGAAGAGATCGACCGCATGGTCAAGGACGCCGAGGCACACGCCGAGGAGGACAAGGCCCGTCGCGAAGAGGCCGAGACTCGCAACCAGGCCGAGTCGCTCGTGCACCAGACCGAGAAGTTCATCAAGGACAACGAGGAAAAGGTGCCCGCCGAGACCAAGGAAAAGGTCGAGGCAGCGATCAAGGAGGCGCAGGACGCACTTGCCGGCACCGACCTCGCGGCTGTGAAGGCTGCCGTCGAGAAGTTGGGTGCGGAGTCGCAGGCTCTGGGTCAGGCCATCTACGAGGCATCTGCCGCCGAGGAAGCCGCCAACACCGACGGCGACTCTGCAAGCAGCAACGACGACGTCGTCGACGCAGAGGTTGTCGACGAACCGTCCGACTCGGAGAAGAAGTGACGTCCGAGAACTCCGAGCAGGAGCCGGTAACTTTCGTCGACAAGCGAAAGATCGACCCCGATACCGGTGAAGTACGGGAAGCGGCTGAAGAAGCTCAGCCGCTTGCCGGCTCGGATGTGACAGGGGACGTGCAGGACGGCAGTGCCACCGACGGTGCCGCTGCGGAGGTCGAAGAGCCCACAGTCGAGGCTGCGGCACCGGAGACCGACGAACTCGCAGAGCGCACCGCGGATCTGCAGCGTTTGCAGGCGGAGTACGCCAACTACCGTCGACGTGTGCAGCGGGACAAGCAGGCCGACATCGCCGGTGCCAAGGCGTCGGTGGTCAGCGAGTTGCTCGGCGTACTCGACGATCTGGACCGTGCTCGCGCACACGGCGATCTCGACTCGGGACCGCTGAAGGGTGTGGCGGACAAGCTGACCGGTACTCTCACCTCGCTCGGATTGAGTGAGTTCGGTGCCGAGGGCGATCCGTTCGACCCGGAACTGCACGAAGCAGTCCAGCACGAGGGTGAGGGCAACGACCCGGTCCTCGGCATGGTCATGCGAAAAGGCTACAAATTCGGTGAACGCGTTCTGCGGCATGCGATGGTAGGCGTGACAGATCGTGCCGAAGGTGCTGCGCCTGCCGACACGAACGACACCGACCTGGCGGACGCCGCCGAGCCGGAACAACAGTAAGAAGCGAGAGGAGGAGACGCCCGGTGAGCCAACGGGAGTGGATCGAGAAGGACTTCTACAAGGAGCTGGGCGTCTCCTCCGACGCCTCGCAGGACGAAATCACGCGGGCATACCGAAAGCTCGCGTCCAGCCTGCACCCCGACAAGAACCCTGGCGACACCAAAGCCGAAGACCGGTTCAAAGCGGTCAGCGAAGCAAAAGCCGTGCTGGGTGATCCGGCCAAACGCAAGGAATACGACGAAGCTCGTCGGCTCTTCGCCAGTGGCGGCTTCGGACGATCCGGCGGTGGCTTCAGCCCCGGCGGCGGTGCCGGCGGCGGCGGATTTCAGGGTGGCTTCGACATCAACGACCTGTTCGGTGGCGGTGCAGGTGGAGCCGACGGTGGACTCGGCGACGTCTTCGGTGGTCTGTTCAACCGTGGTGGCGCAGCTCGAGGTCCCCGCGCCTCCAGGCCGCGCCGTGGTGGCGACGTCGAAACCGAGACGACACTCGAATTCCGTGAAGCGGCACTCGGAGTCACCGTTCCGCTGCGTCTGACCAGCCCGTCTCCGTGCACCACGTGTCACGGAAGCGGCGCCAAACCCGGCACCAGCCCACGTGTGTGCCCGCATTGCAACGGCAGTGGTGTCATCAGCCGCAACCAGGGGGCGTTCGGCTTCAGCGAGCCGTGCGACGACTGTCGCGGCACCGGATCGATCATCGATTCGCCGTGCGCCGACTGCAGAGGCAGCGGTGTCACCAACCGGACCCGCACCATCACCGTCCGCGTCCCGGCAGGCGTCAGCGACGGGCAGAAGATCCGTCTTGCCGGGCAGGGCGAAGCCGGACTGCGCGGCGCACCGTCAGGCGACCTGTTCGTCACCGTCCGTGTGCGTGCGGACAAGGTGTTCGGCCGCAACGGAGACGACCTGACGCTCGTGGTTCCCGTCAGCTACGGCGAACTCGTACTGGGCACCACGGTGTCGGTTCCCACTCTCGAGGGCCGCGTCGGCGTCAAAGTGCCTGCGGGCACGGCCGACGGCCGAATCCTGCGCGTCCGCGGTCGCGGCGTACCCAAGCGTGGCGGCGGCAGTGGTGACCTCCTGGTGACCGTGAAGGTTGCGGTCCCGCAGAAGCTCGACGACCATGCAACCGAAGCACTGGAAGCGTATCTGGACGCCGAGAAGGCCAGCGGCTTCGATCCCAGGGCCGGGTGGGCAGGTGTCTGATGACCGACCGCCGACGCGACTCCCGTGAATCAACGGTTGACCCCGATGCGCAAATCTTCGTGATCTCGGTGGCGGCCGACTTGGCGGGTATGCACGCGCAGACCCTGCGCAACTACGACCGACTCGGCCTCGTCATTCCGCACCGCACCACCGGTGGTGGCCGCCGATATTCGCCGCGCGACGTTGCGATGCTCCGCGAAGTGCAGCGACTTTCTCAGGACGAGGGCGTCAACCTCGCCGGCATCAAACGCATCATCGAACTCACCAATCAGGTGGAGGCACTGCAACATCGAGTGCGTGAGATGGCCGAGGAAATCGCCAAACTGCACTCGGGATACCGCGGCGACCTCGTCCCCGTGCCGCGGAGCACGGCGCTCGTCGTGTGGAAGCCGAAGCACCAGCGCGACAACTGAGACCTGAGAAAAATCAGGTGTAACAGGTTTCAGTTTTTCCGGATCGACGTTATCGTGTCGGTGACCGAGGACACAGCCTTCGTGCAGAGTGAGGACACCGATGACGGACGAGTACGCAAACCTGCACCGCCCCGCGTATACCGCGGATCTTCTCGTCGCCGCACTGGACCGAAATCTGGACAAGCCCGCCCTCTACCTCGGTGACGTGGTGTTGACCGGTGCGCAGATGCGCGACCAGATCAGCAGATTTGCGCAGGCACTGGCCTCGCTGGGTATCGGCAAGGGTTCGAGTACGGCCATGCTGTCGAAAAATCGCCCGGAGGTGCTCATCAGTATGGGCGCCACCATGATTTCCGGCTGCCGTGCCAGCGCACTGAACCCGATGGGATCCTTCGACGACCACACCTACATCGTCGACGACGCCGAGATCGAAACCCTGATCTTCGACCCGAGATTCTTCGAGGAGCGGGCAGCGCAACTGAAGGCCGCATCTCCCACCATCGAAAACGTGTTGTCACTGGGCCCGTCCGAGGTCGGTATCGATATCCTGGCGCTCGCCGCAAAGTTCGAGCCGCAGCCCCTCCGGACGGCAGATGTCGGGCCGGAGGATCCGAGCAGCATGGTCTACACCGGGGGCACGACGGGCAAGCCCAAAGGGGTGATCGGTACCTATCGGTCCGGGGCCGCGCTCAACCAGATTCAGATGGCCGAATGGCAATGGCCGGATGAGCCCCGATTCCTCATCTGCACACCGCTCTCACATGCCGGCGCCGCATTCTTCATCCCGACACTGCTGCGCGGCGGCGCCCTGGTCGTGTTGCCCGCCTTCGAGCCCGCGGCGGTCCTCGAAGCGATCGAGAAGTACAAGATCTCCGCCACGATGCTGGTACCGACCATGATCTACCTGCTGATGGATCATCCGGACCTCGCGAAGCGTGACGTATCGAGCCTCGAAACCCTCTTCTACGGTGCTTCGGCAATGTCGCCTGCGCGATTGAAGGAAGGCATCGACAAGTTCGGTCAGATCTTCTTCCAGTTCTACGGGCAGACCGAATGCGGGATGACCATCGCGGTCCTCCGCAAGGAAGAACACGTCGCCGACGACCCGGACCGCCTCGCCACGTGCGGTCGCCCCGTCCCCTGGCTCGACGTGAAACTCCTCGACGACGACCTGAACGAGGTTCCGCAGGGTGAGCTCGGCGAAATCTGTGTGCGCGGACCGCTCGTGATGAAGGGGTACTGGAACAAACCGGAGGAGACGGCCGAGGCGTTCCGGGGCGGTTGGCTACACACCGGGGACGTCGCACGCCGGGACCGTGACGGTTTCATGACCATCGTCGACCGCAAGAAGGACATGATCGTCACCGGCGGATTCAACGTGTTCCCCCGCGAGATAGAGGACGTCATCTCCGCGCACCCTGCGGTCGGGTCCGTTGCGGTTGTCGGTGTCCCGGACGAGAAGTGGGGTGAGGCGGTCAAGGCCTGCGTCGTGCTCAGGTCGGGGCAGACGGTGGGCGCCGACGAACTCGTAGACAACGTGAGGGCCGCGAAAGGTTCGGTTCACGCACCGAAGTCGGTGGACTTCGTCGACGAACTCCCGCTCACTCCGCTGGGCAAACTCGACAAGAAGACCCTGCGCGCCCGCTACTGGCAGGGCGCACAGGGTCGTCTGGTCGGGTGAGGTTCAGGAAGTGGCGCCCGCCCAGGTGTCCGGGCCGAACACCTCGTAGTGGATGTTCTCCTCGGGCACGTTCCGTGCGATCAACGCCTGCTTGAGCGACAGCATGAACGGCAGCGGTCCGCACAGGTAGGCGCGGGTTGCAGGATCGAGAGCGATCTCGGACAGGTCGGCGTGACCTTCGCGGACCACCCCGCGGTGATCGCGCGCACCGAGGTCCTCGTACCACTGGTGCACCTCGGCGCTCGGAAGACGGCCGACCAGCTGCGCCAACTCGAGTCGGTGTGCGTGGTGCGCGGCCGAGCGGTCGGCGTGCAGCACCGACACCTTCCGCTCGTCGGAGGTCTGCGCCAGGTGATCGAGGATGCCGATCATCGGAGTGCAGCCGATGCCTGCCGACGCGAGCAACACGGGGCTGCCGTCGTCGACGATCACGAGGTCCCCGAACGGCAGGCTCACCGTCAGCTCGTCGCCTTCGAACACGTTGTTGTACAGGTGGTTCGACACTTCGCCGGCAGGGGAGATGGAACCGTCTGCCTCGGTCTTCTCCAGGATGCGCTTGACGGTGATACGCCAGTCACCGCGCGACGGCGCCGACGACAGGCTGTACTGACGGATCTGGCGAGCCCCGTCCGGGAGTGTCACACCGACCGAGATGTACTGGCCGGGCGAGAACTGTGGTAGAGCCTGACCGTCGACGGACGTGAGAACGAACGATACGGAGTCCGCGGACTGGTAGATGCGATCACGCACCCTCACCGTGCGCCACACGTCGCCCGGCTTCACGCCTGCCGACTCGTACAGGCCGGCTTCCATACCGATCAGGGTGTTCGCCATCAGCCAGTACACCTCGTCCCAGGCAGACGCGACCTCGGGCGTGACTGCCTCACCGAGGATCTCGACGATGGCCTCGAACAGGTACTTGTGGACGATCCAGTAAGCGTCCGGTTCCACGCCCAGCGAAGCGTGCTTGTGAGCGATGCGCGACAGAATGGCGTCGACCTTCGCCTGGTCCGGTTCGAGTTGCAATGTCGCGAAGGCAGCAATCGAACCTGCGAGCGCTTTCTGCTGCTCACCTTGGTTCTGGTTGCCACGGTTGAACAGGTCACGCTCGAGGTCGGGGTGAGCTGCGAACAACTTGCGGTAGAACAGCGGGGTGATGTCCCCGATGGCGCCGCCGACTGCAGGCAGCGTCGCTCTGATCACTTCTTTGGATTCGGTCGACAACATGATGTGTCTCCGCTTCTGTCGTGGCTGGTCAGTGGACGGGCGCACCGGAATTCCGGGCTGTGGGAACTGCTTCCGGCGACAACTTGGTGAGCATGATGTGCAATTGCTGCTGCGCTTGTTCGGCGCAACGACGCAGGTGGTCGATGTCCGGTCCTGGCGCGCTGGCGGGTCGGGCATCCATGAGTCCTGCACGTGCGGCGACTTCACGGGCGTTCGTGAGGATCTCCTCGAACTGGCTGCGCGCGTCCGCGACGAGTTCTTGCGCGTAGCGGTCCGCTTCGGCGACCGTTCGGTCGGCAGACGCCTGAGCCTGACTCAACAAATCCACGGCGCGGGACGAGATTTCGTCGTTTTCCCGTTGCGCTCCTTGCTGGTCTGCGAGCTCGCGCAACGCGTTGTCGCGCTCGCGCAGTGCTTCGTCCCGCTCGCGCTTCAGCTCGGTGGCAGCACTGTTGCGTCCCTCGAGTTCGCTCACGCGACGCCGCAACTCGACGAGTTCCCGGTTGTCGGTCTGAGGTGGACGGCGCACATGAGCGGCCTGCATGGAATCGAGTGTCATCGCGACCTTGTCGAGGAAGTCGTCGACCTCGTCCATCGCATACCCCGGCTTGAGCATGGGGGTTTGTTCGAACAGGACGTTGCGGACTTCTTTTGCGCTTATCGTCATGCGGGGACCTCGGCTGGTTTCGGACGTGCTGTGGGAGCGTGGGGAGTGAAGTCTTCGTGGCGTATCGCCTTGGGGTCCAAGCCCGTGCGAACGAGTTCGTCCACCGTGTGGCGAACCATGCCCTCGGAGCCGCACACCAATGCGGTATAGCCCTCCCACCAGTACATTTCGGCGGCAACCGTGCCGACCAAGCCGCGCTGTCCGGGAAACGTGGGATCGTGAGACACGACCGGGATGTAGGTGAACCACGGTCGACTGCTCATGTGCTCGAGATAAGCATGGTCGTACAGGTTCGGGGTGTAACGCACACCGTGAAACAGCAGCACGTTGGGGGCGGCCGAAGACGTACCCCAGCGGTTGTCGAGCTCTTCGACAACCGCGCGCAGCGGCGCAAGCCCGGTTCCCCCTGCCACCATGAGCAGGTTTCCACTGTGGTCGGGATCGAGTGTGAGCTTGTTGCCCACAGGTGCGCCGAGTTTGATGATGTCACCCGGGCGCACGTTGCGCGCCAGCTCGGGACTTACCTGCCCACCAGGAACGATCTCGACCTGGAGTTCCATCGTATGGTCGTCGCGCTGCGCGCTGGCGGGACTGAAATAGCGCCACGCGCGGGGACGATTCGGGACCTCGACCGCCATCGATTGGCCGGCGACGTACGGGTAGGGCTCGAACGTGCGAATCTCGATCAGCGTGATGTCGAGGCTGTGGCGCTTCACCCCGGTGATTTCTGCATCCCACCAGGCTGGAGTACTCGATTTCGACGCTTCGGCCGCTGAGACCATGATGTCGGCGACCGCACCGTATGCAGCCTCCCACTCGTGGCGCAGTTCGGGTGTCCATGCGGGACCGAGGAAACGGGCGAGTGTGGCCAGCAGGGAGGCGCCGGCAGCGGGGTAATGGGCTTTGACGACGCCGAAGCGGCGATGTTCGCGCCCCAACTGTTCGAGGTACTCACGATCGGTGGGCAGCGACTCGACATTGGTGATGATATGTCCGAGGGCCGAGAAGAATCGATCTCGCTGAACCGTCATCGACACCGGGAACATGTCGCGGACCTCGGGGTGCGACAGGAACAGATGCGAGTAGAAGTACTGGATGGCGGGGTCGCCGACCTCGACGACTTGACCCCAACTCGCCTGCAGCGCTGCGGTGTTCATCGAGGGCCTCGCGACATCGTTTGTACCTTTCGCTCTCGCGGCACCATCGATGCCGCCCCGAGAGTTAATCGGTAACACGACCGGTACGCAAGTTTCAGTTTCAGTAGGGGTCGAACGTGATGTTCCCGGAAGGAGTTCCGGTAGCTCTCAGACTATCGATGGTCGCCCGGACCATTGCAGCCGAGCCGCAGACGAGGACTTGGTTGTCGACAAAGGCGCCGTAGGACGACACCACCTCGGCCAGGTTCCCTTCGATGAGGTCTTCTTCCCTGAACCCGATGCTATCGGACCCGAGATTCTGGCGGATCTGCTCGTACCAGTCGTCCTGCCACTCCGGGTCGTACACGGACTCGACCACGGGAACAACTGTGAGCCAGGGTAGCTGCTGCACGAGAAGCAGCAGCATGTCCGACGCGTACAGGTCACGTGGCGTGCGGTCACCTACGAAGAGGAAGACCTTGGGTGGATTCTCGCGCTGGGCGAGGTCGAGCAGGATCGAACGAAACGGGGCCAATCCGGACCCTCCTGCCACCATGACCACGTCGCGGCCGGTGTCGTCGACCGCCATGGTTCCGCGGGGGTCGAGGATTTCCCATCTGTCACCGGGGCGGGTGTCGGCGACGATCGCCCCGCTGACCCATCCTCCGGGCACGGTTCGGACGTGGAATTCGAGCTTGCCGTCCTTGGACGGCGGCAGCGCCGGCGACAACCTGCGCAGCAACCGAGGGTTCTGGGGAATGCTCACGTCCACGTATTGACCCGCCTCGAACGGCACAGCGTCACCGACGAGGCGAACCACCGCGAGGTCGTGTCGCAAGCGGTGGTGCTCCACGACGGTGGCGGACCATGTGGACTCCATGCTGTGTCTCCCGACGGTCGAACTGGACATCGAATCGGTCACATCAAATCCGTGACATCAAATCCGTGACATCAAATCCGTGACATCAAAGCAGGGGGTCATGGCTGATCCGACTCGAGGGGGTGCCGACACTCTGCAAGGCGTAGAGGGTGGTCTTGATCATCGCAGGTGAGCCGGAAACCTGAATCTGACGATCGGCCCAGCTTCCGAACTGTGCGACCACGCGCCCGATCGGTCCGTGCAGCCGCTGATGCAGGCCTGATGGCCACGGTGGCATCTGCCCTGCGTGCCACCACGGATTCTCGTCCTCTTCGGATACCGGAACGATGGTCAGCCACGGGTTGCTCAGCGACAGTTGCCACAACGTCTCGAGGTCGTACAGGTCGCACGGGTATCTGCCGCCGACGAAGAAGTGGACTCGCGGGTTCTCCGCGCGCATCGCCATGTCCATGACCTGTGCCCGCAGTGGTGCGATGCCTGTTCCGGAACCGATCATCAGCACGTCCTCACCGGATGTTCGGTCGACTTCGAGTCCGCCGAGCGGCGAACTCAGTAGCCATCGGTCGCCGACCTGCGTTTCCGAGACCATCCCCGGACTCACCCAGCCACCGGACACGCGCCGAACGTGAAACTCGAGTTGCCCGTGCGGGTTGCTCGGGATCGCAGGGGACAGATACCGCCAGAATCGCGGTCGCTGCGGAATCTGAACACTCAGGTACTGACCGGCCTCGTAGGGGATGGGGGCCTCGCACTCGAGCCGCACGACGGCGAGGTCGTCGAGGATGCGTTCGTGACTGACGACCGTGGCACTCCAGGCGGCGGGGGCATCGTCGTTGTCCGCGGCGGTTGCCATCGTCCCGGTGATCACGTCGATCAGTTTCTGCCACGCCGTGGTGAGGGAGGGCGTCCAGATCGCTTCGGTCATCGCGCGCTGCACGGCGATCAGGAGCGGATGGGCGGCAGATCGGTAATGATGCCCCTCGACGCCGAACTTGCGGTGATCTCGACCCAACTGGGCGAGGAATCCCTCCATCCGCTCCGGATCGTCCAGATTGGCGACGACGAACTCGAGTGCGCGGAAGAATTTGTCGTTCTGCGAATCCATGGAGGCCGGGAACAGCGACCGATACTGCGGTTGTTCCGAGAACAGTGCGGTGTAGAAGTGCGTGGACAGCAAGCCCGGCCCGTGCGCGGTCGACCGAATCGACGAAAAAGTGGCGCGAAGTCGTGAGATCGTTGCCTCGTCCAAGACCTGGGTCAATCGGTTCCCCCTGCCGTGCGAGCCCACTGGGAGCTCTCGTGCGCGTTTCGTGTGGAGCGCCCGCATTCTATCCCGCATCCGCTGGTGCGAACCGAGGATGGTTCGGTCCCCAGAAGGCAGGTTCGATCCACCGGGGGTTGCCAGGCATGCCATGATGTCCCGGCAAGTCGCACATGGAGCGGTCTCGGCAAGTGAACGGCTCGAGAGTGCCGGGAAGAATCGACAGGGGAATCGATGGTGTTCAGCGCGCGTGAAGCGTCGAGGTCCGCAGTGTGTATCGCCGTGGCCGCGGCGGGGTGCATGACGTTCGCCGGTCCGGTGGCGAGTGCCGACCCTTCGGGTGGGGGTGTAGTGAACGTCGCAAAGGTGGAGCGGGCGGCCGAAGATGCGCCGAACGGCTCCTCACTGCGCGGGGCCGAGAAGCTCACCGACCGTCAGATGGACCTGACAGTGCATTCGGCTGCGATGGACAAGGACATCACGGTCCGGGTGGTGCGGCCGAACGCCGAAACCGCGTCCGAAGGCGCGTCGGCATCGGTGTACATGCTCGGCGGTGTGGAAGGAAATTCGGCGGACCGCGGCTGGGAACAAACCACTGACGTCGTCGAGTTCTTCGCCGACAAGAACGTCAATCTCATCATCCCCTTCGGTGGCGAATCCAGCTACTACACCGACTGGCAGCGTGAAGACCCCGAATTGGGACGCAACCAGTGGGAAACCTTCATGACGAAGGAACTGCCGCCGATCATCGATTCTGCGTTCGACACGAGTGGGAAGAACGCCCTGATCGGTTTGTCGATGTCGACCACGTCCGTGCTGAACCTCGCGATCGCCGCACCCGGCCTGTACGAGGGGGTGGGCGCATACAGCGGATGTGCGATGACCAGCGACCCGATCGCGCGCCGGTTCGTGGAGATCACGGTCTCCGATTACGGCGGCAACCCCGTCAACATGTGGGGCGGACCCAACGACCCCATGTGGGTGGAGAACGATCCCTACGTGAACGCCGAGAAGCTGCGGGGAACCGCCCTCTACATCTCGAGCGGGACAGGCAAGCCGGGACCGCACGATCGGATCGATGCGCCGGCCGTCGCCGGCGACCACAAGATGCTCGCCACCCGAGTGGTGGTGGGGGGACTGATCGAGGCGATCACGTACCAGTGCACCACTCGCATGGCCGAAAAGCTGGACACCCTGGGAATTCCGGCAACGGTGAATATCCGGCCGACGGGCACACACACCTGGCCATACTGGGAAGAGGACCTGCACGATTCCTGGCCGGTGCTCGCAGAATCGCTCGACCTCGAGAACTGATCGAAGTTGAGCGGAACAGACTCAACCTTTTGAGCGTTGAACCGGTATGAGAATCGTCCGGGCCCGTACAGCCCGGACTTCATACTGCGCGATCGTGCCGCGCTGATCGACCACAGTGCGATTCGAGGACAGAGCGGCACGACGACAGCGTCTTTCGACGACCAGAAGAGGTGACCAGTGGATTCGTTCAACCCGACCACCAAGACGCAGGCCGCGATGACCGCTGCCCTTCAGGCGGCGTCGTCGACCGGCAACCCCGACATTCGACCAGCTCATCTGCTGGCGGCCCTGCTCGATCAAACCGACGGCATCGCAACCCCGCTCCTGAAGGCGGTCGGTGTCGATCCGGCTTCGGTGCACCGCGAGGCACAAACTCTCGTGGACAAACTTCCCAAGACGACCGGCTCCACCACGACGCCACAACTCGGGCGTGAGGCGCTTGCGGCGCTCACCGCCGCGCAGCATCTGGCGACCGAACTCGACGACGAGTACGTCTCCACCGAACACCTGATGGTCGGATTGGCATCCGGTGACTCCGATGTGTCCGCGTTGCTCGCCCGGCACGGTGCGACGCCGGAAACGCTGCGCGAAGCCTTCACCGCCGTCCGTGGCAGTGCCCGGGTCACGAGCCCGGACCCGGAAGGTACTTATCAGGCGTTGGAGAAGTACTCCACCGACCTCACGGAGGCGGCGCGCAACGGGAAACTGGATCCGGTGATCGGCCGTGACAACGAGATTCGTCGAGTGGTCCAAGTGCTCAGCCGCAGAACCAAGAACAACCCGGTGCTCATCGGTGAGCCCGGCGTCGGTAAGACCGCCATCGTGGAGGGTCTCGCCCAGCGCATCGTCGGAGGCGACGTCCCCGAATCGTTGCGCGGCAAAACCGTGGTCGCACTCGACCTGGGCTCGATGGTCGCGGGTGCGAAATACCGTGGGGAGTTCGAGGAGCGGCTCAAGGCCGTCCTCGACGACATCAAGAACTCGGCCGGTCAGGTCATCACCTTCATCGACGAGTTGCACACCATCGTCGGCGCCGGTGCCACCGGCGAGTCGGCGATGGATGCCGGCAACATGATCAAACCGATGCTCGCCCGTGGCGAACTGCGGCTCGTCGGCGCCACCACCCTCGAGGAGTACCGGAAGTACATCGAGAAGGACGCCGCGCTCGAGCGACGATTCCAGCAGGTTCTCGTCGGCGAACCGTCCGTCGAAGATACCGTCGGCATTCTGCGTGGCCTCAAGGACCGGTACGAGGTGCACCACGGTGTGCGTATCACCGACTCGGCGTTGGTGTCCGCCGCCACGCTCAGTGACCGCTACATCACCTCCCGATTCCTTCCCGACAAAGCCATCGACCTGGTCGACGAGGCGGCGTCACGCCTGCGCATGGAAATCGATTCGCGGCCAGAGGAGATCGACTCGGTCGAGCGGATCGTCCGTCGGCTCGAGATCGAGGAAGTGGCACTGCAGAAGGAGCAGGACGCTGCATCGCAGGAGCGGCTCGAAAAGCTACGGCAGGAATTGGCGGACGAGCGCGAGAAGCTCAATCAGCTGACGACGCGATGGCAGAACGAGAAGCAGGCCATCGACTCGGTTCGTGAGGTCAAGGAGCAGCTCGAGACCCTGCGCGGCGAGTCCGACCGGGCCGAACGCGACGGTGACCTCGGCAAGGCAGCCGAACTGCGATACGGGCGCATCCCGCAATTGGAGAAGGAACTCGAGCAGGCGGCACACGATTCCGGCGCCGCGGCGGACGGCGACGTCATGCTCAAGGAAGAGGTGGGCCCGGACGACGTGGCCGACGTGGTCGCTGCGTGGACCGGTATCCCCGCCGGCCGGATGATGGAAGGGGAGACCGCGAAGCTGCTGCGCATGGAATCGGAACTCGGCAGGCGCGTCGTCGGGCAGTCGGAGGCCGTGCAGGCGGTGTCGGACGCGGTGCGCCGTGCCCGCGCCGGTGTGGCCGACCCGAACCGTCCGACGGGATCGTTCCTGTTCCTCGGGCCGACCGGTGTCGGTAAGACGGAGCTGGCGAAATCTCTCGCCGACTTCATGTTCGACGACGAACGTGCCATGGTCCGCATCGACATGTCCGAGTACAGCGAAAAGCACTCGGTTGCCCGGCTCGTCGGTGCACCTCCCGGTTACGTCGGGTACGAGGCGGGCGGACAGCTCACCGAAGCGGTGCGCCGTCGTCCGTACACCGTGGTGCTGTTCGACGAGGTGGAGAAGGCGCATCCCGATGTGTTCGACATCTTGCTGGCCGTGCTGGACGAGGGCCGTCTGACCGATGGGCAGGGGCGCACCGTCGACTTCCGGAACACCATCTTGATTCTCACATCGAACCTCGGTGCAGGTGGAACTCGTGAGCAGGTGATGGAAGCGGTGCGGCACGCGTTCAAGCCGGAGTTCATCAACCGCCTCGACGACGTGGTGGTGTTCGAGCCGCTGTCGGAGAAGCAACTCGAGTCGATCGTCGATATCCAGCTGCAACAACTGTCGAAGCGGCTGTCGGCGCGGCGACTGACGTTGGACGTGACCGATTCGGCGCGGGCGTGGCTGGCGGCGCGTGGATACGACCCACTGTACGGCGCCCGACCGTTGCGGCGGCTCGTTCAGCAGGCGATCGGGGACCAACTCGCGAAGCTGTTGCTCGCCGGTGAAGTCAAGGACGGAGACACCGTGCAGGTGACCGTGTCCGAAGACGGGGATCGCCTCGTACTCGGCGGATGAGCTACCGCCGGAGTGGGCGCCTTCACAGAGGTTTCTCGAGAAGTGCGTCTACGCTGACAGCCTGTTCGCGCGTACCGACAGTAAGGGAGGGGAGCCATGACGAACCCCGATGATCCGCGCACACCGCAAGAACGCGCATACGACCCGCGTGAGACCGATCAGCCGACTCAGCAATTCTCGACGTCCGATCCGGCTCAGGCGTACGGCCAGGGGTATGCACCCGCGCCGTACCCGAATCAGCCGTACGGGAACGAGTACCCGACCGAGCAGTATCAGGGCCAGCCGTATGAGGGGCAGCAATATCAGCAGCCTCAGCAGCCGAACGCCACGCAGGCTTTCCCCACCTACGGGGGTCCGCCCTACGGGCCCCCGCCGTACGATGCGCCCCCGCAGGCTCCGGAGGGGGTTCCCCCGCCCGATGACGAGAACAACAAGGGCGGAATCGGCAAGTGGGTGGCGCTCGGTGCCGGTGGGCTACTCCTGATCGCTGTGATTCTTTTCGGTGTCATGTTGTTCGGGTCCGGAGGTGACGGTTCGACGAATACCGCCGGCCCGGCCACCACGACGCAGCAGGATGAACCGACGGAGACGACGCCGCCGTCGTCGGAGGCCGACGAGCCGACGGATTCGAACGATCCGGGGCTCGACCAGGTTCCGGGTGGCATCGGTGAGGCCCTCGGTGGGGTCGGCGCGACGATGGGCACCGTCACCGCCAACGACGGTGGCACATTGACCCTCGACGGGATCGGTGGGTCGACGGTCACTGTTCGCACCACGCCGGACACTCGGGTGGTCGGTCTGACCGGGGGCACTGTCGCGGACGTGCAGCCGGGTGACCGGGTCATGGTGCAGGGCAGTGAACTCGAGAACGGTGTGATGACGGCGGACATGATCATCAACACCTCGCTGCCCGGAACCGGCGGAAATTAGGGTTCCCCTGTGAGTGGTTGTCGAGTCCAGAGACTCGTCAACCACACACACGCAGGAGTGGGGGCCAAGACGGGGCCCCCCACCAGTTGGGGTAGGTG
>NZ_JBUYWD010000019.1:0-49049 GCF_055231015.1 Rhodococcus quanlei
CCCCGTCCCCGCCTAAACTTGGGGGCCCCGGTGGTGGGTTGCCCCCCCCCACCCACCCCCCCACCACTCACAGGAAGAAGGGTGCCCGAAGCGTGGCCCAGCAACAGTTTGACGTAGTAGACGGGCGCGAACCACGGTGCGGCGCGTGATGGTCCCAACGACCGATCGAGTGCCACTCCGCCGACCGTCAGGGCGGCCCCGAGCATGCGGCGCTGGTGAGAGCGACGACGGATCAGGTACGTGGCCGCCATGAGGTACCCGTAGTGGGCGCCGGCCCACGCGGCAGGGTGAACTCGGTGAGGTTGCTCGTCGCGGTCCATCCACGCGAACACGGCCGGGTGAATGTGCAGGGCGGCGAAAGTCATGTGGTCGGCGTCGCTTTGGCCGGGCCGCTCGTACCAGCGGATGCACGCTTGGGTGTTGTTCACCCACGCGCCGCCCCACAGATCGGTTGCGAGCAGTCGGAGTATCCATCGTTCACCGGAGGTGAGCGGTTCGCTGGTGTTCGCCAGTACGGGTGCCGCGGTCGCGCCGAGTGCGGCCAGAGTGAGGGTGACCGTGTTGTCGAGTGCCCTCGCGTCCGGGCCGACGAAGTTGTTCCACGACGTGCGGACGCGCGTACGCAATGTGCCGCTCATCGCTTCGCCTTTGGAGCGTTGCTGTCGAGGTGGAGCCCCACCAGAGGCAGTGGGGTGCCCTGGTCCTCGATCGGCATACCGAGGGTCTCTTCGAGTATCGGTTTGAACTTTTCCCAGGCGCGTGGGTAGCGGGTCGCATACGAGTGGAGCGCGACGTCTGCTTCGTCCTGGGTGAGCATGCGAGCCTCCGCGTCCACCGCCCTACGGCCGCCGACGAATACGCGTGCGTGCCGATTGGCCTGCAGGTTCCGGAACCATTGCGACCGCGCGCCCAGGCCGGAGACGACGATGTAGGTATCGGGTTCCGGATGACCGAATACTTCGAGGACGACCTGGCGGGTGGCACCGGATTTCCGTCCGACGTGTTCGAGCATCAGGAACCGTGACCCCAACACGAACCCCAACCGTGCCCGATACAGCCAGATCGGCGCTCGCATCAGCCGTCGCGTCCGGAGCACACGGACGGCTCCCTTGGTGAGGATGCTTCGAAAGTCGGTCATGATCGTCCTCCGTTCAATCCGTTTCGGTGTATTGCCAGCACCTCGCTGCCCCAGCGCTGCATTCCTCCGGCCGACAACGGGTCGACCCCGAGAACTTCGTGCAGACGGTCGCGGAGAATCAGGACCGCGAGATCGGCGACGAGTAGATATGCGGCGCGTACGTCCGGATCGTTGCCGGGCACTGCCGTACCGGCGTCCGTCATCCGGTCGAGTGCTTTTCGGCTCACCTCGTGCAGCCGTACGAACAGCGGCGACCCCACTGGGCCACCCGTCAGGAGGATCCGACCGAGGTAGGCGGGAATCGGTGAATCGGTGGGTAGGTGCGTGGACACCGCCTCGGCCAAGCCGCTGAGCTCTGCGTCGGTCGGCTTCGCTTGATCCGCCGCTACCTGGTCTGTCGCCACCTCGTCCAGCATGGCCTCGAAGATTCTCGCAACGTGCTCGTCGACGGCGGTGCGCAATCCGTCCTTGGATCCGTAATGACGCAGTATCAGGGCAGGGGACACGTTTGCGGCCGCTGCGATGTCGCGCACGGTCGCGGCGTCGGCCCCGCGTTCGGCGAAGAGGCGGATCGCTTCGTCGCGAATCCTTGCCCGCGACGTCCGATCGTCGACCATGTGTGAACGCATGTTCATAATAGTAAACACGTGTTCACCGTCGTGCAAGCCTTCATGCGCCTTCTCGTGCCGTTGACTGTCCGCCCGGGCGGGAGCGGCTAGGCTGAGCACCGATGACGGGAATGTGGTTTCTACTCGCGCTGATAGCACTCGTCGGCGCATGCGCGCTGCTCTATTTCGATAGGTCGCGGCGCGATCAAACAGGTCGCGTGCGGCAGATCTGGGCGAAAGCCCAGGGGTACAAGTACACGGAGACAGAGCCGCAGCTGCCAGGTCGATACCATCGTGCCGTCATGGCGAAGCAGGAATACCTCGACGCCATCGACGTGGTGCGCGGTGAACGGCGCGGCGAATCGTTCGTGCTGTTCGACCTCGAGGACACGGCGACGATCGTCGCGGTGAAACGTGAAGTGGGGTCCGACGTCGACATCGACCTGCGCCTCAAATCCACACCACCGCCGAAGGACTCCGATCTCGAACTACTCGGCGCCATGGGTCCTCGGGTGGTGTTCTCCACCGACCTCGAGATAGCCCGACGGGTGTGCGATCAACGTATGGTCGCGTTCACGGAAGCCGTTCCTCCACATGTCAACATGCTGTGGAGTGAGGGCGCCTGGACGCTCGGCTCCATGCCGATCGGCAGTTCCGGACGTGAGTGGGATTCGGCAATCGAAACCGTTGCTCGCTTGTCCGGCATCCTGCACGTGCTGCCGCCCGTCAGCGGGCGAGGCGATTTCGATTCGACCCACCACGACCCGAGTCGTCCCCACCCGCGTGACGACGGTCGCCCCGTCCGTGGCCGACCGGCGGTTGCCCAGCAGGTAGGTGGCCGCCGACCCACCGGCCGGCCGGCCGTGAGGCCCGGTGACAACCGTGGCTGAGGAGGCCGCCGACCGCCGGCCCATCGCAGTCGTCACGGGACCGACCTCCGGATTGGGCGCGGGATTCGCCAAGCGGTTCGCCTCACTGGGCTACGACCTCGTGCTGGTGGCTCGCGACGGTGCCCGGATGCAGGAACTCGCCCAGGATGTGAAGGGACGGTTCGACACGGCTTCGGAGATTCTCGTCGCCGATCTCGCCACAGCGGACGGCCGTGACGAAGTTGCCCGCCGTCTCGCCGACGGCGTGGATGTGCTCGTCAACAATGCGGGCTTCGGTACCAGCGGCGAATTCTGGACGGCCGAACCGGAACTGCTGCAAGCGCAGCTCGACGTCAACGTCACCGCAGTCATGCAACTCACGAGGGCAGCTCTGCCGTCCATGGTGGCCGCTGCCAACGGCACCATCATCAACGTCGCCAGTGTCGCAGGACTACTTGCCGGCCGCGGCTCGACGTATTCGGCGAGCAAGGCCTACGTCATTTCGTTCACCCAGGGGCTGTCGGGGGGCCTCACCGGCACCGGTGTGCGCGTCCAAGCGCTCTGCCCCGGATTCATCCGCACCGAATTTCACCAGCGTGCGGGTATCGAGATGAGTTCCATTCCCAGCCCGATGTGGCTGGACGTCGAGCAGGTGGTGTCGGCTTCTCTCGCCGACCTGCGGGCAGACAAGATCATCTGCATCCCCGGCGCCCAGTACAAGGTGCTCACCACTCTGGGGCGGCTCGTTCCGCAGAGCCTGGTGAGGCGACTGACCAACGTGGTCGGCCGGGGCCGGGGTCGAACGTAGCGGTCGGTAGGCTCATTACTCATGAGCGATCGCGAGAAACTGGCCGGACTGGTACGTGAACTGGCGGTCGTGCACGGCCGAGTGACCTTGTCGTCGGGTAAGGAAGCCGACTACTACGTGGATTTGCGGCGAGCAACGTTGCACCACGAGGCCGGCCCACTGATCGGCACCCAGCTCCGCGAACTGGTGTCCGACTGGGAGTTCGACGCCGTCGGCGGCCTCACCATGGGTGCAGACCCGGTTGCCCTCGCCGTCATGCACGCCGCGGGACGACCGATCGACTCGTTCGTGGTCCGCAAGACGGCCAAGGCGCACGGCATGCAGCGTCAGATCGAAGGCCCCGACGTCACCGGTAAGCGGGTGCTGGTCGTCGAAGACACCACGACCACCGGGAATTCACCGCTGACCGCGGTGCGGGCACTCCGTGACGCGGGCGCGACCGTGGTCGGCGTGGCCACCGTCGTGGACCGTGCCACCGGTGCCGACGAGGTCATCGCCGCAGAGGGTATCCAATACCGCTCCCTGCTCGGCCTCGCAGACCTCGGTCTCGACTGACAGGTTCTCTTCGACGCTCAGTGCACTGGCGATTCGAATCCCGGTCCATCGTCTTGACCACCGAAAATGGCGATGTCGAGGAGACCTGGCAGGGCTTCTTCCGTAGCGATGTTGGGAAGGAAGAGCTGCCACATTTCGACCACTCGCTCCATGAGATCTTTGCGTCCAGTCATTGCCTGGGAAACGAGTTGCATGCCCGTGAACGTGCTCGCGAGGATTCGGCCCAGACCTGCGGTATCGATCGTCGGTCGAAGTTCGCCGATCTGAATTCCTCGCTGGGCGAGCTCGGCAACGGCGTCTGCCCAGTCGACGACAGGTTTCGTTTCCGGGCTTTCGGCGACACCGATTTCCAGTGACAATCGCATGCCAGCTCGAGAGATCGGTTCGGTCATCAATTGCTCTGCCCTGTAGCGGCTGATCCGGATCATTACCTCCGCAGGAGTGCGTGATTCTGCGATCGCCCGACCAGTAGCCTCCGCCGCCATCCGGTGCGTTTCCGCGATGATGGCCCTGGCCAACGCCTCTTTCGACTCGAAGTGGAAATACAGAGCGCCTTTCGTGACATTCGCATGGGCGAGGATGCCGCTCAGGCTCGCTCCACCGAACCCGAGCTGGTCGAAGCTCCGAGCGGCACCTTCCATCACCTGTCTCCGGGTGATCTCAGCTCGTGCCTGCAGCGCCATATCGCCCTCGCAATCTTCGTCATAGTTGCGGCGTCGCGAGCAAGTCAACCAGACTTCGCGCGGGTACGTTCGACCCACACCGTCCGAGTTCAGGAGAATTGAATGCGTAAGTCGCGTTGGGGTATCGAACATGCCGTGTTCGCGGGGGCGACAGTGGCCACCGTGGCAGGTGCCGTACTGGGGAACGAACGCCTCCAGCAGGTGGCCAAGCCACTCATTGCGCCTGCGTTGGGAGTTCGCGTCCTGCGCCGACGGGCAGACTTGGAACCGGTGGACACGGCACTGCTGCTCGGCGGGCTTGCTGCGGCAACGGTCGGCGACGTCTTCATGATCGACCCGGACGACGACAGGCGCCTGACCAGTGGAGCCACGTCGTTCGGCGTGATGCAGGCGGGGTACTCCACGCTGCTCGCTCGTCACGGTGCGCGACCGACCCGGACTGCGTTGATCCCACGGCTGGCCAGTTGGGCCGGTGCGACGGCGCTCCTGCGTTCTCGTGCTCCCGAGGTCTCAACTACCTTGACCGCGTACGGTCTGGTGCTGGGAACCACCTCCACTCTGTCCGCCGACCCCTCGCTCGCACCCGGGGCATCGGTGGTCGGCGGCATGGTCGTCCCGTCCGCGGACCGCCGAAGCTGGCTCGGTCTGGGCGGACTGTTGTTCACCAGTTCCGACGGTCTCATCGTCATCCGGAAGCTGTTCTTGCGGGGGAAGACGGAGCGCGCGGCGTCCGAAGGTGTCGTACTCGGCACGTATGCAGCAGCACAACTCCTCCTGGTCGAGGGGATGCTTGCGCTGCTCCGCAGGAAGTAGAGCGTCACGGGCACAGCATGATGCGATCACGGTTTCGGGGGTCCACCCGGACGCTGACGGTTTCCCCGACGACGAAACGGTCGACGTCTTCTCGCGCAACCTCGTAGATCACGGTTCCGGAGTAGCTTGTGGACCCCGGAACCGTGAGGCTCAGATCGAGTTCGGTGAGTTCGCCGTTGTCCACGGTGTGCCCCAGCGGCCGCAGGTGTTCGATGCGTGCCCACCCTTCGAGTCCGTGTCGTTGCAGTGTGCGATCGGACCGTGACGGACCGTCGGCGAGCATCATGCCGATCCCGAGTGCCGAGCCGTACGCGGCAATGATCCCGATCACCTGATACGGGATCGTGCCGGGTGGGGTGTGGTCGATCAACCAGCCCAGCCAGAGGGCGAGGGCGAGGACGTACCCGGCCGTGATGAAGCAAACGGCCGCAACGATGCGCTGGTGATTCATCGTGTCCTCCACTCCCAGGCTACTGCGTTCGGGGGCGGTCGTTAGAGTGCAGAGTCGGCAGTCCGAGACGAGTGGTTGGAGGTGGATCGGGTGGCTTGGCGTCGAATATCGCTGACAGGCGCGAGTGTGGCGTCGGCGCTGCTGTTGGCCGGGTGCGCAGGTGCATCCGAGGCCGGTGAATCGGTGGACAGCGCCGCAACCAACTCGGCCACGTCCAGCTCGGCCACGTCCAGCTCGGCCACGTCCACCCCTGTCTCGTCCCCCTCTGGGGCCGCCGAGACCACCACCGAGGCGACGACTTTGCCGCCGACCACGACGACGACACCCCCGCTGGTGCCGCCGCCGACCGAAGCTGTCGCAGCCCCGACCACCACGCTCACCGAGGTGGAGTTCGAGCGCAACGAGTCGTACTATTTCGTCTCGCCGGACGGCGAATTCCAATGCGGAATCATCAAACTCCCGAACCGCACCGAGGCGGGATGTCAGGGCGCCACCGCCCCGATCCCCCCGAAACCGGATGCGTGTGTCGTCAACTGGGGGCACGGTATTCGTGTCGAAAACGAGGGTGAAGGGGCATTCATGTGCTCGGGCGGGATCGTCTACACCTCCGGCGAGGCAGGCAAAGACCCCGTTCTGCCTGCCGGCTCGCAGCTGAACAAGCTCGGATACACCTGCAGCACCACCGCAGAGGACGTCACGTGCGTCAACGACGAAACCACCCACGGGTTCACCATCGCCCCTCATTCGAATGCGACGTTCTGACATCGTGAGCGACACCGCCGACACCGGTAACCCAGAAGAGGCCGGGACAGCCGGAGAGCCGGGTCCCACCGAGTGGGGTGAGCACCCGAACGGAGTCGGGCCGTGGGAGTCCGAATACGGCACCCCCGCCCCATCCGATCCCCGGTACGACCCGGAACTGCTCGCGAACGGTGACCGCCGGAACGTCGTCGATGCGTACCGGTACTGGACTCGTGACGCGATCGTCGCCGACATCGATACCCGTCGGCACCCACTGCACATCGCGATCGAGAACTTCGGCCACGACTCGAACATCGGCACCGTGGTCCGGACGGCCAACGCATTTGCAGCGGCCGCGGTGCACATCGTCGGTCGCAGGCGATGGAACCGACGTGGTGCGATGGTCACCGACCGCTACCAGCACGTCGTCCATCACGCCGACGTGGACGAACTGGTCGCGTTCGCACGAGTGCGCGGACTCACGATCGTGGCCGTGGACAACACCCCCGGCTCGGTGCCACTCGAAACTGCCCGGCTGCCGCGTGAGTGTCTGCTGTTGTTCGGGCAGGAAGGACCCGGCGTCACCGACCGTGCACGGGAAGTCGCGTCGATGACGGTGTCCATAGCGCAATTCGGCTCCACACGCAGTATCAACGCCGGAGTTGCTGCGGGGATCG
The DNA here is from genome assembly GCF_055231015.1 of Rhodococcus quanlei. Classification (NCBI taxonomy): domain Bacteria; kingdom Bacillati; phylum Actinomycetota; class Actinomycetes; order Mycobacteriales; family Nocardiaceae; genus Rhodococcus; species Rhodococcus quanlei. Next base: position 7,344 of record NZ_JBUYWD010000019.1, read on the forward strand.
CCATGCATGCGTGGATCCGCGAGCACGGTGACCTCGCTACTGCCTGGTAGCCATTCGGCCCCGGTCTGGGCAGAATGAACCTTTATGCACCAGGACTGGTCGGCCCGGGCAGCGGCCGCCGAAAGGGCTGTGATCGCACGTCATCTGCGCAGGCTGTGGGCACTGCCGGGGACTGCGCTCGGCGTTGTGGCGTGGCCTCCTGTGCTGCGGGAACAGGTGTTCTGCACCTGGCATTACTGGTGGCAAGCCCACCTGATCGATTGCGCGGTCGATGCATTCGAACGTGATCCGGCAGGTGACCATCGTCGCCCCTCACGGATCGTGCGCGGTCACCGCATTCGCAACATCACCGGGTGGACCAACGACTACTACGACGACATGGCCTGGCTGGGTCTCGCATTGGAACGTGCCCAGCGGGGACAGGTCGTCGACGTATCGGCCGTTGTGCGGACCCTCGAATCGGAAGTGTTCGACGCATGGGCACCTGAACTCGGTGGTGGGATTCCGTGGCGCAAGGGATCGGACTTCTACAACGCTCCTGCAAACGGACCGGCCGGGATCCTGTTGGCGCGCACCGGTCGAGTAGGGCGAGCTCAGGACATGGCCGACTGGATCGACACGACGCTGCGTGACCCCGAAACCGACCTGATCTTCGACGGCATTCACACCGGAGGCAGACTCGAACGGGTCGTCTATTCGTACTGCCAGGGCGTGACGTTGGGGCTCGAGACCGAACTCGCCGTACGCACCGGTCATCCGCGCCATCGGGAGCGGGTGTATCGCCTCGTCGAAGCCGTGTACAACCGGCTCACCCGTACCGGTGTGATCGAGGGCGGTGGTCGCGGGGACGGCGGCCTGTTCAACGGAATCCTGGCGCGCTACCTGGCATTCACCGCGTCGATGTTGCCACCGGAGAATTCGGACGACATCACAACGCGGGAGCAGGCGGCGCACATCGTGCTCGCATCCGCGGAATCGGCGTGGAAGAACCGTCTGGAGGTCGAGGGAATGCCCGTGTTCGGTTACGACTGGCGCAAGAACGCAGAACTGCCGGTTAGGGCCTCGAACATCCCCGAACAGGGCCTGTCCGTGCAGTTGGGCGGGTGGATGCTGCTCGAAGCAGCCCACCGGGTGTCCGCCGTCGACCCCTACTCCTGACCTTCCCCACCCTGCCCGACGGATGTCACACACGTTCAGCTGAGGCGAACCGCTGTGACATCGGTCGGGGGAGAATTAGGGCGGTGGCTGACCTCGACGACCGGCACAGTGGCGGTATGACCGACCTCAGTGCAGAAACCGTCACCGTTCACCCATTCACGATCAACGTCGCCGACGCCCATCTCGACGATCTTCGCCGGCGTCTGCGTGAGGCTCGTTGGCCCGACGAATTGCCGGGAGTGGGTTGGGAGTTCGGTGTCGCCTCCGATCATCTGCGCGGTCTCGCCGACTACTGGCGCGACGGATTCGACTGGAGAGCGCAGGAAGCGCGCCTGAACGCCGTCCCGCAGTTCACTACCGAGATCGACGGGCAGAACATTCATTTCGTTCATGTTCGGTCGCAGAGCCCCGAAGCCACGCCGTTGCTGTTGGTCCACGGCTGGCCGAGTACCTTCGCCGATCTCGTTGGGCTGGTGGGGCCGCTCACCGAGCCGGACGGCGGTGGGCAAGCGTTCGACGTCGTGATTCCGTCGTTGCCGGGGTTCGGGTTCTCCGGCCCCACCCGCGAGCGTGGGTGGGGGATCAGTCGTATGGCTGCGGCGTTCGCCGAGCTGATGCAACGACTCGGTTACGACAGATACGTGGTCCAGGGCGGTGACGCAGGGTCGATGATCGCACCCGAGATGGCGCGCGTGGCCACCGAGCATGTCGTCGGCGTGCACGTCAATGCGCTCGTAGCTCCCATCGACTGGACGCGCGAAGACGCGATGGCCGGGCTGACCGACGACGAAATGGGACGAGTGCAGGGTGACGCAGCCGCGTGGGAGGAGCGCTCCGGGTATGCCGTCGTGCAATCGACGAGACCGCAGACCTTGGCCTACGCGCTGACCGATTCACCACTGGGATTGCTTGCCTGGCAGCTCGAGTGGTTCGTCGATTACGACCCGACGCGTACCGAACAGGCACCAGTGGATCGCGATGCAATCCTCACGGACATCACGATCACCTGGCTCACTCGCACCGCCGGTTCGTCGGCGCGTATCTACAAGGAGGGCGGCGACGCCTTCTACGGCGGTTCGCGGATCGAGACGCCGACTGCGGTGGCCTCGTTTCCCGGCGACTCTGCGATGCGGACAGTGGCGGAGCGTTCCCTCAATGTCGTGCGATGGACGGAGTTCGACCGAGGTGGACATTTTGCGTCTCTGCAGGCGCCAGATCTATTGGCAGGCGACATTCGGGCCTTCTGTGCCGCTCTGGTACACCCCGCCGAGTAGCCCACCCGGCTCCAACTTCGACGAATATCGCACGCGTTCTACCCAGGCGAACCGGTGTGGCATTGGTGGGGAGGCCGATGAGCTTGTAATGAAAACGGTTATCATTATGGAATGAGTGTTGGAAACCGCCTTCCCGTCACCGTGCTGTCCGGATTCCTCGGGGCCGGCAAGACAACCCTGCTCAACCACGTACTCGCGAACCGTGAGGGTCGCCGGGTTGCCGTGATCGTCAACGACATGAGCGAGGTGAACATTGATGCCGCGCTGGTCGAAGGCCAGGGACACCTCGACCGCACCGAGGAGAAACTGGTCGAACTGACCAACGGCTGTATTTGCTGCACGCTCCGCGAGGACCTCGTCGAGTCCGTCGCACGACTGGCCAGGGAAGGCCGGTTCGATCAACTCGTCATCGAATCGACCGGGATCTCCGAGCCCATGCCGGTGGCCGCCACATTCGACTGGGAGTTCGAGGACGGGTTCAGCCTTGGCAGCGTCGCAGCCCTGGACACGATGGTGACGGTGGTGGACGCCTCCACGTTCTTGGGTGAACTCGCAAAGGGTGACCGACTGCACGATCGTCGACTGGAAGCGGGAGAAGGAGACGAGCGGAGCATCTCGGACTTGCTGGTGGAACAGGTGGAATTCGCGGACGTCATCCTCGTGAACAAGGTTGATCTTGTGAGCGAGAAAGGGGCTGGAACCGTTGAAGCGACCATTCGTCGTCTCAACCCGCACGCCGTGATTCGCCGTACGACAAAGGGAATTGTCGGCCTCGATCAGGTGCTGGCAACTGGCCTCTACGACCCCGAAGTGGCCGCACAGTCCCCTGGCTGGGCGGAGGAGATCGCCGGTGGCCACATCCCGGAGACCGAGGAGTACGGCATCCGCAGCGTTACCTACCGGGCGTCGCGTCCGTTCCATCCTGCAAGGCTGGAAGCTGCGCTGGGGCAATTCGCAGGTCTGTTGCGCAGCAAGGGGTTTTGCTGGGTGGCAAGCCGTCCAAGTATCGCCGCTGTCTGGTCGCAAGCCGGACCCAACCTGGTGATCGAACCGGCGCAGTTCTGGGAGTCGACCGACGAGACGCCGGGACAGGAGATTGTGTTCATCGGTGTGAAGCTCGACGCGGACGCGCCGAACAGAATTCTCGACCCAGCGCTGCTGACAGAGGTGGAGATGCAGGCCGGACCCGAGACGTGGATGCACTTCGACGATCCGCTCCCCGCGTGGGAGGCCATTCATCAGCACTGAGTCTCGTCTCGGCCGATGTCACACGCGTTCTACCCAGGCGAACTGGTGTGACATTCGTCGGGGAGGGGACGTGAACTGTTGCGCTAGATGCGTTTCCCGTCCCAGGTCGACACCGCCCAGATCACGACCAGATCGAGGGCGATCACCAGGATCCCCCAGAGTGGGTAGTAGGGCAGCCAGACGAAATTGACGACGATGGAAAATCCTGCGAGCACCACCGCAGTGACGCGCGCCCACGTCGCACCCGTCATCAGGGCAAATGCCGTGAGGACCACGAGGATGCCCACGATCAGGTGTACCCAGCCCCAGGTGGTGACATCGAATGCGTACGTGTAGTCGAGTCCGGTCACGAAGATCTCGTCCGAAGCGATTGCAGCGATTCCCTGCAGAACAGCAAGGATGCCTGCCACCGCCAACAGGATGGCCGCGACCACCGTCGTCAACCCGGCAAAACCTTGACCTGCGGGCTCAGTGTCGGACGTGACCTCCTGGCCTCGGTCGGGTGTTGTAGTCATCGAAGTGTTCCTTCCGTGGCGTTGTCCGGACGGTCCGGTGTGACGATTGCGAAGTTCGGGTCCCCGCCGTCCAAGACGGCGGCAAGGCGGCCGAGGACCGATGCGTCGCCGTCGACGGTGATACCGGCGTCGGCAAGGTCGTCGGGTGACGCATTGCCCATTGCGAGGTGCGGTATCGCGGATCTGGGCGTGAAGACAGTGACGTCGGGGGTCGCAGTACGAAGGTGTGGCCCGTGGGTGAGCACGCCGTTGGACAGACCGAGTCGGTAGCGCGCGCCCGTGTCCGTGAGGGAGATCTCGATCGTCAGGTTCTCGTTCCAGGCCTTCGGTCCGTTCACCTGGACGGCCATGGCGTCGAAGAGCATCTCCGGTGTGAGCTGGGCGACGACGTCCGGTGCGGAGGCTGTGGTCGGGGTGCCGAACTGGCCCCTGCGCAGTTCCGTCGTACCGGACAGGTACCAATTGCGCCAGGTCCCGTTCTCGGCCCCGTAGCCGAGTTGCTCGTAGGTGTCGGCGAGGAGCTCCCTGGCTCCCAGGTGCGTCGGATCTGCGAACACCACGTGGTTGACTACCTGCGCGACCCAGCGGAAATCACCGGCTTCGAACGATTTCCGCGCGTTGGCGACAACGGTGTCGGCGCCGCCCATGAACTCGACATAGCGTTTCGACTGCTCGACGGGCGTGTGCTGCCACAGGCTGGCCGGATTGCCATCGAACCAGCCGAGATAGCGCTGGTAGACCGCCTTGACGTTATGGCTCACCGAGCCGTAGTACCCCCGAGCGCTCCACGCGTTCTCCAGCGCAGGAGGAAGCGTGAGCTGCTCGGCGATCTCGGGGCCGGTGAGGCCCTGGTTCATCATCCGCAGAGTTTGATCGTGAACGTACGCATACAGATCCCGCTGCGTGGACAGGAATGCGACGATACGGTCGTTACCCCAGGTGGGCCAATGATGCGATGCGAACGCCACCTCCACCTCGCCACCGAACAATGCGATCGTCTCCGACAGGTACTTCGCCCATCCGTGTGGATCGCGGACCACCGCACCACGCAGCGTCACCAGATTGTGGAAGGTGTGGGTTGCATCCTCGGCGGCGCACAACGCCTTGAAATCAGGGAAGTAGATCAGCATTTCGGACGGTGCCTCGGTATCCGGCGCCATCTGGAAGACCATGTGAACACCGTCCACGGTGGTATCGTCGCCGGTTGTCGTGACGATGTCCGTAGGTGCGATGAGGGTGACCGTTCCGGTCGACACCGTCTGCCCCAAGCCCGCGCCTACCTGGCCTGTGGGGCCTCGGTCCAGTGCGGCGCCGTACATGTAGCTCGCCCGGCGACCCATCGCTGTTCCCGCGTAGACATTCTCCGACACCGCATGTTCCAAGAATCCTTCGGGAGCGAAAATCTTCACGTTCCCGGCATCGACCTCCGCTTGCGTCACGAACCCCTTGACTCCACCGAAATGGTCGACGTGGGAGTGGGTGTAGATCACCGCCTTCACCGGACGATCACCTCGGTGAGCGCGATAGAGATCCAGTGCAGCGCGGCCCGTTTCTGCGGAGAGCAGGGTGTCGACCACGACCACGCCCTCGTCGCCTTCCACGAACGTGGTGTTGGACAGGTCGAGGCCACGGACCTGATAGATACCGGGAACCACCTCGAACAGGCCGTCGATCGCCGCGAGCGTGGACTGTCGCCACAGACTCGGGTTGACGGTGTCGGGCGCGTCGCCGCCGAGAAAACCGTAGGCGGCGTTGTCCCACAGCACCCGCCCGTCCTCGGCGGTCACAGCGGTGGGGTTGCGACGGGAGATCAGGCCGCGAGTGGCGTCGGCGAAGTCCTGGTCGTCGTCGAAGGGGAGTGATTCGCGCAGTGCCCGCTGCTGTTCGACGACGGTCGACGAGGCCGGTTTCGGGTTCGTTGCCATATGTGCACGTCTCCCGTGCGTTGTGGGGGTTGCAACCTTGCGGCACGAACTGGTGGAGTGTTCAGAATTCGACACTCCGTTCGTGAGCGCGACGATCGTCAGGTGCCGCCCGTCGACCGGTACGCCGGAACTCTCTACTTCGAGAGTAGGGGAGATTGGGGTCCAGCGGACCGAAAACGCCTGGTTGACCCAGATCCGACGATCTGCCGGGATCAGTCGTGGACGTCCTCGACTTCGACTTCCTCGGATGGCCGCGCCATTTCCTGGCGGTAGTGCCAGATGCCGACGGTCGTGCCGATGACGAGCAGCACCACCATTGCGCCGACGACGGCAGGCATCAGCCAGGGCACGCGTTGCAGAAACGAGCCGGCGTAGAAGCCGAGGAGCAGCAGCACGGGAGCCCAGGCAACGGCCCCTATGGTGCTGGCAACGGTGTATTTGGTGTGGTTCATTCGTGCGGCACCGGCGACCATGGGGCACAGCGTCCGCACCCAGGGAATCCACCGTGCGACGAGGACCGCCCAGAAGCCGTGCTTCTCGAGTAGAAGGTTGACGCGGTGCAAGTTCTCGAAATTGAGGTATCGCCCGTTCTTGCGGGCCACGATCTTGTGACCGGTGCGGTGACCGATGACGTATCCGACCTGGTTTCCGCAGATGGCGGCCACCATTGCGCCCAGCGACAGGGCCCACACGTGGGTAGCCCCAGCCGAGTGACCGGCGAGCACGATCCCCGCCGTGATCAGCATGGAATCGCCGGGCAGGAACAGTCCGAGAATAACGGCGCATTCGAGAAAGACGAATGCGACGACAACGATCCACACGAGCGCCGGACCCGCTGTCTCCAACGCCCCGAAAGTGCCCGCTGCGACGTTCACGTACTGCCTGCCTGGGGTGACCCGTTCGGGGTCAGGATGCGGTGTCGGTGGGTGCGGCGACCGGCTCGGTGTCCACGGAGTTCTGAGCCGCGGAGTTCTGAGCTGCGGACTTCTCGGAAGCGGGGTCGTCGGCCTTCCGTGAGCCGAGGATGCGCTTGCCGACCTCGACGATGATCGGCAGCACGGACACGAACACGATCAGCAGGAAGATGACGTCGACGTTGTCGCGGATGAACTGGATCTGACCCAGCAGGTAGCCCAGCAGGGTGACGCCCGAACCCCACAGGACGCCGCCTACCACGTTGTACGTGAGGAACAGCGAGTACTTCATCTTGGACGCACCGGCCACCACCGGCGCAAATGTGCGGACGATCGGCACGAAGCGCGCGAGAACGATGGTGATCGGGCCGTGCTTCTCGAAGAACGCGTGGGATTCGTCGATGTACTTCTTCTTGAAGAAGCGCGCGTCGTCGCTCTTGAAGAGGGCCGTTCCCCCCTTCGTTCCGATGAAGAATCCGACCTGGTCGCCGAGGATCGCAGCGATGGGAATGAGGACCAGCAGCACGCCGATCGGGGCGAACGGCTCGATATCCGTCGACTTGGATGCCGCGATGAGCCCGGCGGTGAACAGTAGTGAATCGCCGGGGAGCAGCGGGAACAGCAAACCGGACTCGATGAACACCACCAACAGGAGCCCCACCAGCATCCAGGTGCCGAACGAGTTGAGGAGGTTCACCGGATCGAGGAAACCGGGAAGCAAAGCCAAGTTGGTCACGGATTCCGACGCTGCCTGCACAATCACGGGGACAAGCGTACCGGCGATTCGGCCGTTTGCCGGAACAAGGCAGGTCACAAGGGGGTCATGACCTCGAGGGGTCCCGCGACGTACGTCTCATCTCTTGCCATACTGCTGGGACTGCAATACTGCTACGACCACATCGCGCCCCGTTCCCCCGACGGAGTGCGCTCAGCCGAATCGTTTATGGAGGACTGCCGCCGTGCCAATCGCGACTCCCGAGGTCTATGCCGAGATGCTTGGTCGGGCCAAGGAGCACTCCTTTGCCTTCCCCGCCATCAACTGCACCTCGTCCGAAACCATCAACGCAGCCATCAAGGGCTTCGCCGATGCCGGCAGTGACGGCATCATTCAGTTCTCGACGGGCGGCGCCGAGTTCGGTTCCGGTCTCGGTGTCAAGGACATGGTGACGGGTGCCGTCGCACTCGCCGAGTTCGCGCATGTCATCGCCGCCAAGTACGACGTGACGATCGCGCTGCACACCGACCACTGCCCCAAGGACAAGCTGGACGGGTTCGTGCGTCCGCTGCTGCAGATCTCGAAAGAGCGTGTCGACGCCGGCCGCAACCCGCTGTTCCAGTCGCACATGTGGGACGGCTCCGCAGTGCCGATCGACGAGAACCTGACGATCGCGAAGGAACTGCTCGCCCTGTCGAAGGCCGCGAACATCATCCTCGAGGTCGAGATCGGCGTCGTCGGCGGTGAAGAGGATGGCGTCGAGGCCGAGATCAACGACAAGCTGTACACCTCCAGCGAGGATTTCGAGAAGACCATCGAGGCCCTGGGCGCCGGCGAGAACGGCAAGTACCTGCTCGCCGCCACGTTCGGCAACGTTCACGGCGTCTACAAGCCGGGCAATGTGAAGCTGCGTCCCGAGGTGCTCGATCAGGGGCAGAAGGTTGCCGCAGCCAAGCTCGGTCTCGCCGACGGCTCGCAACCGTTCGACTTCGTGTTCCACGGCGGATCGGGCTCGCTCAAGTCGGAGATCGAGGATTCCCTGGCCTTCGGTGTCGTGAAGATGAACGTCGACACCGACACCCAGTACGCCTTCACCCGCCCCATCGCCGGACACTTCTTCTCGAACTACGACGGCGTGCTGAAGATCGACGGTGAGGTCGGAAACAAGAAAGTCTACGACCCGCGCAGCTACCTCAAGAAGGCAGAGGCCGGCATGACCGAACGTGTCGTCGAGGCCTGCAACGACCTGAAGTCCGCGGGACGCTCCGTTTCCGCCTGACGGTCGACCACACGCAAACGAATTCCCCTTCCGAATCTCGGAGGGGGACTTCGTTTGCGTTTACTGGGGTGGGTTGCAGACCTTCCAGGTTCCGTCGACCTGTTCCAGATTGAACGTTCGCCACGATTGCGCACCCGGACCAGCCTCTGTCTGCGTGCTCACCTGGGCGATCGCCGTGTTGTCGGTGAACTGGACCGCATCGACCCCGCCGACCTCCGGAAGGGTCTGTTGCTCTGCGGCAACGCGGTGCACGTTTGCGAACTCTTCGGGGGAAATCGAGTTGTAGTACTCGGAGAGCCCTCCGCACGTCGTCGATCGCAGCGTGGCGAGGTCGCCGTCCTGCAGCGCGGACATGAAGGTGTCGATGGCGTCCTGAACCTTCGCCTCCGGCGAGTTCTCGGCCTGGTGCTTCAGAAACAGGACGACCCCGGCAATCACAATCGCGAGGAGCACCAGCACACCGGCTCCGATTGCCGCGAACAGCCACGACCGGCCCGTTTTCTCACGTGCGCCGTTCGTATCACCCTTGGGTGCGGCTGCTGACGCGGCCTGCCCACTGGCCTGCGACGGCGTCTGCTGGGGTGGGGCGACCCGTTGCGGCTGTGCGCGGTGAGTCTGCTGCTGGGGCGGACGGTTGGGTGCGGCCGGCGGGGGGCTCGACTGCCCCATGGTGGTCGGATGTGGTGCTGTCGGGCCCTGAGCTGTCGGACTTTCGGTAGGCGGACGTTGAGTACCGCCGGCAGGGCGTGGTGCCGGCGGTTGTGGTTTCTGCGGCTGCGGCGTCTTCGTGACAGGAATCGCTTCCGTCTTTGCCTCGGAAGCCGGGGGCTTCGGTGTTGCCGCGGAAGCCGGGGGCTTCGGGGTATCGGCGGCAGCCTTCCTCGTTTCCGTCTCCGAGGAGTTCTTCTGCTTCGGGATCGCGGTGGTCTTGGCTTCCGGGTCGACACTCTTCTTCTGTACGGGAATCGCCTGTGTCTTCGCTTCCGAAGCGGAGACGGGAGTGGCGACGTCCTTGTCTGTCGCGTTCTTGCCTGTCGCGTTCTTGTCTGTCGCGTTCTTGCCTGTGGTGCCCTGGTCGTCGGTGCCCTTGTCCGAGACGGGCTTGCTTTCTACGGGTTTCTGCGCCTTCGTCGGTTCCGCGTTCGTCGGCGCTGCCTTGGCGGACTCCGCAGTGCTGTGTGCAGCCTTGTCCGCTCGCGGCTTCTTCACTTCGGCAGGCTGGGACACCGTGTCGAGCTTGGTGGTTGCTGCATCGTCAGGCTTTGCGGTGGTGTCGGGCTTCGCCGAGGTGTCGGGCTTAGCCGAGGTGTCCGGCTTCACCGTGTCATCGGAGCCTTTGCCGTTATCGGCTTTTGTGCCGTTGTCAGCCTTGCCAGGCTTTTCGTCGTCGTTGCGGTTCTGCACGCAATGCCCCTCGGTCTGCAGAGAAGTCGTTTCCCGGTCAGCCTATCGACACGACGGCACACCGGAGCGCACGACGGGGTCGTGGCGGGGCACAATGAACGCATGACGTCTTTCGGTGATCTTCTCGGACCGCAGCCCACTCTTCTTCCCGGGGACGAGGAGGCAGAGTCCGATCTGCTGAACCACAAGGCTCCTGCCGAAGTGGCGGCGGAGCACCCGACCGCGTCCATCGCCTGGGCCTACCTGGCCGAGGCTGCCTTCGACGGCGGCGAGACCATCGCCGCTTATGCGTACGCACGCACTGGGTACCACCGTGGACTCGACCAGCTGCGCCGCAACGGTTGGAAGGGCTTCGGTCCCGTGCCCTACAGCCACGAGCCGAACCGTGGTTTCCTGCGCTGCGTCGCCGTCCTGGCGAAGGCGGCAAAGACGATCGACGAAGGCGACGAATACGCGCGTTGCCTCGACCTGCTCGAGGACAGTGATCCGCGAGCTGCACAAGAGCTTGGCCTCGGCTAAGCGTTTCCAGGCTCCTCGGGTCTTCTCGCGAGAGAAGGCCGAAGTGTCGCTGCGGCGACTGCGAGTTTCGGCGTTGCCGATCGTGCAGTGTGCGCTCGGCGCCGGCCTCGCGTGGTGGGTGGCCACTGCTCTGGTGGGTCATACCGCTCCGTTCTTTGCTCCGATCGCAGCAGTCGTGTCGCTGGGGTTGGGGCTCGGCGCGCGGTTTCGGCGGGCCGTGGAACTGGTTGCGGGTGTGGTCATCGGCGTCGGAATCGGTGACCTTTTGATAGCGGTGATCGGCCGCGGGGTGTGGCAGATCTCGCTGGTGGTGATTCTCGCGATGTCGGCGGCGGTGCTGCTGAACAGTGGCCCGATCTTCGCAAGTCAGGCGGGCAACTCTGCTGTGCTCGTCGCGACTCTCCTCCCACCGGGCGGTGACGGCGGTGTCGGCCGGATGGTGGACGCTCTCGTCGGGGGCCTCGTGGGCATCGTCATCGTTGCAATGGTGCCGACGCATCCGGTCGGCCGCGCACGCAAGTATGCGGGTCAGGTGCTCGGCACGGCGGCCGAGGTGCTGCGCCTGGTGGCGGACGGTCTCGTCGAGAACGATCAGAAGCCAATCGTGGCCGCTCTGAAGATGGCGCGTGACACACAGGGCGCCATCGATGCCATGCGCACGCACCTGCTCGGTGGTAGGGAGATCACCCGGATCTCACCCCTGTACTGGAGCACCCGTCCGCGGTTGGACCAGCTGGAAGCGGCTGCCGACCCGATCGACAACGCCGTGCGCAACATTCGTGTCCTGGCGCGCCGCTCGTTGACCTCGGTGCGTGACGACGAGATCCTGGACCCACGTCTGGTGGATCAGGTCGAGAAGCTCTCTCGGGCCGTGGAGGTGCTTCGGCGGATGGTGATGGCCGATCCGGGACGGCAACCCGATCAGGCAGAAGCGGCCCGAGTGTTGCGGTCGGTGGCATCTGGAATGAAGCCGTCGCTCGTCGAGAATGCGGGGGTGTCGACCACCGTGGTGTTCGCGCAGATTCGATCGCTGATCGTCGACTTGATGCAGGTTGCGGGTGTTCGAAGGATCTCGGCGATCGCCACCTTGCCGCCGACAGTGGAGCATCCGGCGTATCCGCCGGATTCGTGAGCTCCGCCGAAGCCGTTTGAAACATATGCGAATGTATGCATATGATCGACGAATCTTCGGGAGGGAGTAGCGCAGGCATGGGTTCCGGACACGGTCATTCACACGGCGTTCCATCGGCCGGCACGGGCGGCGTCGGCCCCTCGGCTGGACGAATCCGCCGTATGGTGATCGCCCTCGCCATCCTCGTCATCTTCCTGATCGTCGAGGCGAGCGTCGGTCTCATCGTGAACTCCCTGGCGCTGCTCGCGGATGCCGGGCACATGCTCACCGACGTCGTCGGCATGTCGATGGGCTTGCTCGCCCTCGTATTGGCGAGGAAAGGCAGTACGACCGCTGCGCGTACCTTCGGCTGGCACCGCGCGGAAGTGCTGACCGCCATGGCCAACGCCGTGCTGCTCATCGGCGTTGCCGTGTGGGTCTTCTACGAGGCGGTCCACCGAATCGGCGACGCACCGGACGTTCCCGGTGTCGCCCTGATCGTCACGGCAGCACTCGGACTGGCCGCCAACATCGTGGTCATGCTCATGCTGCGCGCCGACGCGAAAGGCAGCCTGGCGGTACGCGGTGCTTACCTCGAGGTGTTCGCGGACGCAGTCGGCAGCGTGGGCGTGCTCATCGCGGGCGGGCTCGTGCTGGCCTTCGGCTGGAGCTATGCGGACATCGTCGTCGCCGTGTTGATCTCGCTCTGGGTGGTGCCGCGGGCGATGAAACTCGCGGCGGCGTCGCTGCGGATCCTCACCCAGGCCTCACCTGTGGACGTCGACGTGACCGCTGTGGAAGCCGACCTCGGGGCGCTGCCGGGTGTGACCGGCGTCCACGACCTGCACGTCTGGACCCTCACCACCGGCATGGACGTGGCCACCGTTCACCTGACCACCGACGGTGACGGCGAGCCGGTTCTGCGTTCGGCCAAGACTCTGTTGGAATCGCATGGCCTCTCCCACGCCACCGTGCAGATCGAATCGACCGCCGCCGGCCGGCACTGCGAGAAGGACGTCACTTGGTGAATCGGGTGATGCTCGGCCCCGGCCGCCAGAAGTCGACGTACAGATGTTCTCCGTCCACGGTCGTCAATGCGACTTCCTCGATGTCGAGTTCGAACACGTCGGCCTCGGTGATCTCGTCCGGATAGTGAGCGACGATTCGGTCCTTCTCGGCACCGACGATCTCGTGCGCCTTGCCGCCGATTTTTGCGTCGCCGCCTTCCATCGAATGATGGCCGGGATTGCTGTGCAGTGAGAAGCGCGGGTCTCGCCGCAGATCCTGCGCCTTGCGGGCATTCACCATCGAGCCGAGAAGCAACGAATCCTCGTAGAACTCGACCTCCGTTCCGCTGACCCGCGGTGAACCGTCCTTGCGGAGGGTGGCGATCACGTGATGTTTGTTGGCCCGCAAGCGTGCTTCCACGGCACGAGCGAGGGTGGGGGCTTCCGAGGCGAACTGCGTCCAGTTGGTCATGTACTCAGTCTGCGACGCCATCACTGACATCTACTGTCAGTGATTCGTGCCTAGACTTCTTTCATGCGCTCGAGCCGCCTCGTGGAGATCATGCTGCGACTCGAGGGTGCGCGCGGCCTCACTGCTCAGGAGTTGGCAGACGAACTCGACGTGTCGGTGCGGACCGTGTACCGAGACGTTGCCGCCCTGTCCGCCGCCGGGGTGCCCCTCTGGACCGCGAGTGGCCCCGGCGGCGGAATACGGCTGCTCGACGGATGGCAGTCGAAACTCAGCGGACTCACCGGAGCGGAGACTTCCGCGTTGATGCTGTCGGGGGTGCCGGGGATTGCACATGATCTCGGTTTCGGTGACGTGGCAACGACAGCCCGATCGAAACTGCTCGGCGCCCTGCCGCTTGCGTTGCGGGCAGGCGCCCAGACCTGGCGCGATCGTCTGCACGTCGACGCTCCTGGATGGTTCTACACACCCCAGGACACAGGCAGTCTGGGGGCGGTTGCCGCCGCCGTCCTCGACGGGCAGCGACTGCGGATCATCTACGGCAGGCGCGGCCGCACGATCACGCGCACCCTCGATCCGTTGGGTCTGGTTGCAAAGGCCGGGGTCTGGTATCTGGTGGCCGGACACCGCGGACGGATCCTGTCCTACCGTGTCTCTCGCATCGAGACGGCCACCGTGTCGGAAACTGCCGCGACCCGGCCGGACGGTTTCGACCTGGCCGAGTGGTGGGCGGCATCGGTCGCCGAGTTCGATCGCTCGCTGCTGCGTTTCCCCTGCCGAGTGCGCCTGTCGGAGACCGGCCGCCGTCGATTGCCCGCGACCGTCGGAATAGAAGCCGCACGCGTCGACGCCGGACCACCAGATGAGCACGGATGGGTCGTGGTCGCCTTGCAGCTCGAGTCGGAAGACGTCGCGTTGCACCAACTGACTGCCCTCGGTGCGGAGGTGGAGGTCCTCGAGCCTCGATCGCTTAGAGCCTCGCTTCGGAAGGTGGGCGAGGCCCTCGCACAACGCAACGCGCCCTGACTGTGCACGGGTGAAACAGATTGCCGTGGTCGGGGGCGCTCTATACCATCGCCGCATGGCCAATCCGTACCCGCGCGTGTACTTCGGTGACCGTTTCGTCGACGCAGAAGAAGCGACTCTCGGCGTTGCGACGTCGGCATTGCTGTACGGCTTGAGTGTCTACACCGTCTTCCCGGTGCACGTCGACGGGACGAAGCGGACCGCCTTCCGGTTGCGCGACCACTTCGACCGCCTGCTCGAATCGTGCAAGATCATCGGTATCGATCAGTTCGCTCCCGACTGGGACTACGACAAGTTCGTGGCCGTGGCCAAGCGACTCGTCACCGAGAACGATCCGTCCTCGGACGTGTTCGTGCGCGCCACCGTGCACGTGGATGCATCCATTCCGGGCACCCGCGTGCGCGGCTGCAGCGTGAAGGTCAGCATGTTCGTCTACGACGCCGTGCCGATCGTGCCGCAGGACGGTATGCGGTTGAAGACGAGTGTGTGGCGCCGGATCCCGGACAATGCCATCCCCTCGCGGGCGAAGGTGAACGGTGCATACGTGAACTCCGTGCTCGCCAAGCAGGACGCGATCGACAGCGGTTACGACGATTGCATCTTCCTCGACGTCAACGGTCACGTGTGTGAGCTGAGCGCTGCCAACGTCTTCCTCGTCCGGGGAGACACCCTGATCACCCCGGATGTGTCGTTCGACATCCTCGACGGCATCAACCGTCGGACGTTGCTGACTCTCGCGGAGGAAGACGGCATTCGCGTCGTGGAACGGGCAGTCGACCTCACGGAGTTGTATATCGCGGACGAAGTGTTCGTGACCGGAACGTCTGCAGGCGTGGCCCCCGTGACCGAGGTCGACGGGCGTCTCGTTTCCGGGGGTGCACATGGTCCGATCAGTACGGCGCTTCGCAAAAGGCACACCGCCGCATTGCGGAACGACGACGTGCACGGCTGGGTGACCCCGCTGGCCTGAAGTCGAGCTGTCCTGAAACGATCGGTCACAGCCAAAAACGCATCAGCTGGTTGCCGTATTGGGCGAAGACGCGCGGAACTCCCGATAGTTCGAACAGCCAGTAGATCGCGTCGAAGAAGACCACGTTGATCTCCGGGACGAACAGCAACGCCACGAGGATGAGAAGGCCGTACGGCTTGACCTGTGCGATCTGACGCTGGGTGCTCGGTGCGAGAAACGGCTCGAGCGCGCCGTAACCGTCCAGCCCCGGGACCGGTAGCAGATTGAGGACGGCGGCCATCACCTGCAGGAAAGCCAGGAAGCACAGCCCGGTCCAGAACACGACGTGCTCGCTGCCGAACGCGTACATACGAATCACGATCAACAACGCGATCGCGCAAGCGACGTTCACCGCGGGCCCGGCCAACGATATTCGTGCCTGTACTCGCGGCGAGAACAACCCGGTGCGCAGATAGACGGCCCCGCCGGGCAGTCCGATGCCACCGAGCGCGATGAACAGCACCGGCAGCCCGATCGACAGCAGCGGATGGCTGTACTTCAGCGGATTCAACGTGAGGTAACCACGGATCTCGACGTCCGTGTCGCCGTGCCGCCATGCCGTGTAGGCGTGGGCGAACTCGTGCAGGCACAACGTAAGTACCCAGCCGGCGACCACCAGAGAGATGACACCGACGTGCGCGAGAACCGAGTCGATCTCCGACTGCCAGGTGATCACGCCGCCCGCAATCGCCGCCGCGACCACGACGAGAAACACCGGGCTGGGGCGCACGGCGCGCCCACCGGTCGCACCGGGTCGGGGGGAGGTCACCGAACCAGTAACCACTCTTGGTCGTGCCGGTAGAACGTCGACCGCTTGACCGGGTTGGGACTCCGAACGCCGTCGCGGGTGACGACCCCTGCCGGGGTGCCCAGCTGGACGGCCCGGCCTTCACGCCACCTCCGAGGCAACCAGCGCCATTTCGGTTCCACCGATGCGCGTACCCCGGGCAGGCGATGGCTGGGAACGATCGTCATCAGCCGGGTACTGTTGGCGAACAGTCGCGTGTCGTCGGCATACGCCTCGCCGACGAGCAGTTCACCGTCGGGGCCTTCGATCGTTGCGGCCCCCACCAGGGCGATCCCGGAGTCGTCCCGTATGAGGGGCATCGTCCTTGGCCGACCATTCAGGGCAATGTTCGCAGCTTTGGCTCCCGTTGCGAGCTTGTAGGCGTCGGTGGCTGCAGAACGATGCTCGTTCACGTACGCCAACTCGATGTGGAGACGGTCGGTGCGCATCAGTCGCGTCAGTGTCGCAGCGAACGCGGCGTCGTCACCGACCACGATGATCCGTGGGTCGGGTACCACCTGCAGTTTCGAGAAGACCTCGTCGAAGTCGTCCTTCTCGGGCAATGTGGGCACGTTGATCGCAGTGATCGAGCGCAAGGGCAGCGGCGA
Organism: Rhodococcus quanlei; assembly: GCF_055231015.1. Classification (NCBI taxonomy): domain Bacteria; kingdom Bacillati; phylum Actinomycetota; class Actinomycetes; order Mycobacteriales; family Nocardiaceae; genus Rhodococcus; species Rhodococcus quanlei. Next base: position 24,312 of record NZ_JBUYWD010000019.1, read on the forward strand.
CGGTACGTCGCCGCAGATCATCACTATGGGGGTCAATCGCCACTCCTCACCCGATTCGTCCACCACGATTTGCCCGCGACCATTCTTCGCCGAATCATCTTAATGGTCGCAGTCTCGAGGCTCGGCAGCCCAACCTCCGACCACCGGTGAGCGGACTGTCGGGTTTGTTCCGTACCCGCTCGGCTAGACTGTTCCTCCGGCTACTGCCCACACGCGGCAGAACCACACAGTCGGACACGGCTGTACGTCGACCGTAGGAGACAACGTCATGCCGGCAATCGTCCTGATCGGCGCCCAGTGGGGCGACGAGGGTAAGGGCAAAGCTACCGATCTACTGGGCGGACGCCTGCAGTGGGTGGTGCGCTACCAAGGCGGCAACAACGCCGGGCATACCGTGGTACTTCCGAACGGCGACAAGTTCGCCCTGCATCTGATCCCGTCCGGGATTCTCACCCCGGGAGTCAAGAACGTCATCGGCAACGGTGTCGTCGTCGACCCGGGAGTGCTGCTCGACGAGCTGGAAGGTCTAGAGAAGCGCGATGTCGACACCAGCGGGCTGTTTCTCTCGGCTGATGCGCACCTGATCATGCCGTACCACGTGGCCATCGACAAGGTCACCGAACGGTTCCTCGGCGCCAAGAAGATCGGCACCACCGGTCGCGGAATCGGCCCCTGCTACCAGGACAAGATCGCCCGCGTCGGCGTCCGTGTCGCCGACGTTCTCGACGAGAAAATCCTCACGCAGAAGGTCGAGGCGGCGCTCGAGGTCAAGAACCAGGTTCTCGTCAAGATCTACAACCGCAAGGCACTCGATTCCCAACAGGTCGTCGACGAGGTCCTCGAACAGGCACAGGGTTTCAAACACCGCATCGCAGACACCCGACTAGAGCTCAACACGGCGCTCGAACGCGGCGAGACAGTGCTCCTCGAAGGTTCGCAGGGCACCCTGCTGGACGTCGACCACGGCACGTACCCGTACGTCACCTCGTCGAACCCCACGTCCGGTGGTGCGGCGGTCGGTTCTGGTATCGGACCCACGCGGATCACCACCGTCCTCGGAATCCTCAAGGCCTACACCACACGTGTCGGTGCCGGCCCCTTCCCGACCGAGTTGTTCGACGAGTCCGGTGAATACCTCGCCAAACAGGGCGGCGAGGTCGGCGTGACCACCGGTCGTGGGCGCCGTACCGGTTGGTTCGACGCTGTGATCGCCAGATATGCAACGCGCGTCAACGGCATCACCGACTACTTCCTCACCAAACTCGATGTGCTCAGCAGCCTCGACACCATTCCGATCTGCGTCGGGTACGACGTCAACGGTGTGCGCCACGACGAAATGCCCATGACGCAGACCGACATCCACCACGCCAAGCCCATCTACGAAGAGATGCCCGGCTGGTGGGAAGACATTTCGCATGCGCGCACCTTCGAGGACCTGCCGAAGAACGCGCAGAACTACGTGCTGCGCCTGGAAGAGCTGTCCGGTGCGTTCATCTCGTGCATCGGTGTCGGGCCGGGCCGCGACGAAACCATCGTGCGCCGCGACATCATCCGCTGATTTCTCGACTTCCTTCCCCGACGAATGTCACACCCGTTCAGCTCGCGCGAACGGGTGTGACATTCGTCGGGGGCGGTGGGGGCCGGAAGCTGCGCCCCCACCAGGCCAGCTGCCCCCCGATGTCACGCCGCACGTGCCGAACAGTGCGAATCCGGTCGTCATCTGTTCAGTATGTTCGCAACACCGCCAGTTCACCGTCTGTTGGCGTGGATTGACGATCGTCGAGATACCCGCATGAGAAGGAGTCTCGATGTATCTGTCCCGACGCGCACTTCTGCGCACCACCGCGCTCGGATTGATGACCGTTCCGGTCGCCGCAGCGTGCGCGGACCAGTCCACCCCCACACTTGTTCGTCAGCGGCCCCGACTCACCCATGGGGTCGCGGCTGGTGAAGTGCGCGCTGACGGGGCGTTGATCTGGGCGCGATCCGACCAGCCCGCGAAGCTGATCGTCGAGACGTCTGCAACCGAATCCTTCGGCAATGCCAAACGATTCGAGGGTGGGATCCTCACCCCGGACACCGACGGTACGGGCCGACTCCGCGTCTCCGGTCTGCCGTCCGGTGAGCAGGTGCACTACCGGGTGATGCTCGAAGGTGAGGACGGCGCCGTGTCCGAACCGGTCGCCGGAATCTTTCGGACGGCACCCAGCGCGCCGGGTGACATTCGGCTGCAATGGTCCGGCGATACGGCGGGCCAGGGGTACGGCATCAACCCGGACATCGGCGGCATGACGATCTTCAAGACGATGGCCGACCGCGATCCGCACCTCTTCGTCCACTCGGGCGATGTCGTGTACGCGGACGGTCCGCTCGAAGAATCGGTGACTCTGCCGGACGGACGCATCTGGCGGAACACGGTCACCGACGCCAAACGTGCTGTGGCGCAGACCCTCGACCAGTATCGCGGTCAGTACGCCTACAACCTCACCGACGAGAACTACAAGCGGTTCAACTCGTCCGTCGCGCAACTGGTCCAGTGGGACGATCACGAGACCGTCAACAATTGGTACCCGGGAGAGATCCTGGATCTCGAGAAGTACACGGAGAAGAACGTCGACGTACTGGCCCAGCGTGCGTCCCGCGCATTTCGCGAGTGGTTGCCGATCGGTCCGGCCGAGAATGCAGACGGACACCTGTACCGCAAGATCGGCTACGGTCCTCTCTTGGACGTTTTCGTCTTGGACATGCGCACATACAAGGATGCCAACGGGGCGAACGTCGGTGTGCCTGGGCAGATTCTCGGTGAGGCGCAGTCCACCTGGTTGATCGACGAGCTTTCACGCTCGACCGCCACGTGGAAGATCATCGCCAACGATCTGCCACTCGGCGTGGTCGTTCCGGACGGCGACACCGCCTTCGAGGGGGTGGCGAATGCGGATGCGGGTGCGCCGTCCGGCCGTGAATCGGAGATCGCCCGGGTACTGTCCGCGACCAAAGCGCAGGGTGTCACCGGCATGGTGTGGCTGACCGCGGACGTCCATTACACCGCTGCGCACCGTTACTCGCCGGAGCGCGCAACCTTCCAGGATTTCGACGAGTTCTGGGAGTTCGTGTCGGGGCCGCTGAATGCCGGCGGGTTCGGGCCGAACGACCTGGATGGCACCTTCGGTCCGGAGGCGGTGTTCGTTCATGCGCCTCCGGAGCCCGATTCGTCACCACTCGACGGCTACCAGCACTTCGGCGAGGTGTTCATCGACGGTGAGACGTCGGAGTTGCGAGTGGACCTTCTCGATGCTGCTGGACAAGTGCTGTTCAGCCAGGTGCTTGCGCCGCCGGCGCGCTGACGAGCCAATCCAGTTGCACGTTTTTGGCCTTAGTTCCCTCCGATGACCCGACCAATGTCACACCGGTTCCCCTGAACTGAACCGGTGTGACATCGGTCGGGGGGAGGGGTGGGAAATTGGCTTTGAAATCGAAGGCCAGAGTGGCGATACTGGACTGTATGATCTCTCGTGTGCTCGGCGCCCGCAGTCTGTCCCGCGACCTGGGCAATTGGCAGGACGAACCCGGCCGTCGCTCCGCCGCGCGTCCCGCATATCGGGCACTGGCCGACGGCATTCGACTCCTGGTCCACGACGGCCGTATCCCTCTCGGTGTGGCCTTACCCAGTGAACGGGAGCTGGCCGCGGTGCTCGCACTGAGCCGCACCACCATCACCTCGTCGTACGCGGTGCTGCGCGACGAGGGCTACCTCACCAGTCGGCAGGGGTCCCGCAGCACTGTGACGTTGCCCAGCAGCGCGCGCGCCAACGGGCTGATGTTTCGTGCCCACCAGCCCGGACCGGGCGCAGACGTCGTGGACCTCAGCTATGCCGCGATGGCGGCGCCGGCGCAGGAGGTGCAGGGTGCGTACGAGTCGGCGTTGCGGGCCCTTCCGTCGTATTTGCCGACACACGGAATGGAGCCGGTCGGCATCGATTCCCTGCGGGAGGTCGTTGCTCAGCGCTACACGGCGCGAGGGCTGACGACGTCCCCGGACCAGATCATGATCACGTCGGGCGCTCAACACGCACTGCGCCTGATTCTGAATGTGATGACCTCGCCCGGCGAGCGGGTTCTCGTCGACCATCCGACGTATCCCAATGCGCTCGAAGCGATCAGGCGTGTGGGTGCAAGCCCGGTGCCGGTGCCGGTGCGTCCGGAAAGTGGCGGCGGTGCCTGGGATCTGGACGGAATCCGCAGTGCGGCTCGGCAAACGGCTGCGCGGATGGCCTACCTCATCCCGGACTTTCACAATCCGACGGGTCTGTGCCTCGACGCCCCGGGGCGGGCCGAACTCGCCCACATCGCGAGGGACACGCGAATGTTGTTGGTGGTGGACGAAACCATGGTCGATCTGTGGTTGGACGAGCCGTCTCCGGGTCCGGTGGCGTCCTACGGACGCGGCGCGGCGAAGACGGAAGTGGTCACCATCGGTTCGACCGCGAAGTCCTTCTGGGGAGGTCTCCGAGTGGGATGGATTCGGGCGGATCCGGGGCTGATCACCCGTCTCGTCGGCGCGCGCGCCGCTGTGGATCTGGGTACCCCCGTGATGGACCAGCTCGCCGCCGCAAACCTGTTGTCTCGTGACGACGCCGTTCTCGATCGGCGCCGCCACGAACTCCGCGAACAGCGAGCCACGCTTCTCGCGGCGCTGGCCGACAGGCTCCCGGATTGGGAGCCGACGGTCGGCACCGGAGGGTTGTCGCTGTGGCTGAGGATGCCGGCGCCGGTGTCGACGGCCCTGGCTGCATCGGCGCCCAACTTCGGTGTCCTTCTCGCCGCCGGGCCTCGGTTCGGCGTGGAAGGCGCATTCGAGCGATTCGTCCGAATCCCTTATGCGCGTTCATCGGACGAACTGCGCCGAGGGGTCGACGCAATCGCAGCTGCGTACGAAACTCTGGCCCTCGACCGTAGGCAGACGGCACCCAGTCTGGTCGTCTAACGCCAGAGAGTGTCGATGTCGGTGGCCTCGCGAGCCGGGACGGACGGTGTGCCGGGCCGGGTGCGGGAGAACCGGGGAGCCGGTGCGTGCTGGGTGACCCCGTCCAACTCGACGAGTGAACCGCGCGCTGCGATGTGTTCGTTGTGCGGTGCTTCCGCGAAGGTCAGGACCGGCGACACACAAGCGTCGGTGCCGTCGAAGATCGCGGACCATTCGTCGCGAGTCTTCGTCAGGAACTTCGCGGTGAAGATCTCCTTCAACTTCGGCCACGACGACACGTCCATCTGCTGCGGCAGATCAGCGGGCTCGAGTTCGAGACCCCTCAGTAGCAGTGCGTAGAACTGCGGTTCGATCGACCCGACCGCCATGTACTTTCCATCGGAGGTCTCGTAGGTGTCGTAGAACGGCGCACCGGTGTCGAGGAGGTTGACGCCGCGCTCGTCGGACCACACACCCTTGCCTCGGAAAGCCCACATCATGTGGGACAGGGCAAGTGCGCCGTCGACCATCGCCGCATCCACGACCTGCCCCTTGCCGGAGGTCTGACGTTCGACGAGCGCCGACAGAATGCCGAAGACGAGGAACATCGATCCGCCACCGAAGTCGCCCACCATGTTGAGCGGCGGCACGGGACGCTCGTCCTTGCGTCCGATCGCGTGCAGCACGCCGGTCAGGGAGATGTAGTTGATGTCGTGGCCGGCGGCGTTGGCGAGCGGGCCGTCCTGCCCCCAGCCGGTCATGCGGCCGTATACGAGACGGGGATTGCGCCCCAGGCACACGTCCGGGCCGATGCCCATGCGTTCGGTGACGCCGGGCCGGAACCCTTCGATGACCACGTCGGCCCGCTCGATGAGCCCGAGTACCTTCTCGATATCGGCGGAGTCCTTCAGGTTGGCTTCGACCACTCGGCGGCCGCGCTTGATCTGATCGTGCGCGTTCTCGTCCTGGGGGATCAGGCCTGCACGCTGTACGCAGACGATGTCCGCACCCATATCCGCGAGGAGGGTGGCCGCGTGTGGTGCGGGGCCGAGGCCCGCGAATTCGACGACGCGGATGCCCGCGAGAGGGCCGGCCTTCTCTGTGGATTCAGCGGACATGCGCATTCCTCGTTCCGGTGGGGAGTACCTGTGCAGCCGACGTTAACCTGCCCGTTGGCCCGGCTGTGCCCCGGGTCACTCCGGTCGGTCTGTGGGCGTGTGAAAGTTGCCACATAATGTGATGTAGAGCACAGTTGATGCATGACTTTTCCCGGCAGATTAGTGAGTTTCGTCGCCAGCACCGACTTGGATGTTTCGCAGATGTTCTACGTGGACACGCTTGCCCTGCCGCTGCTCGGTCGTGACGAATTCTCGTTGACAGTGGACGCAGGCACCGGGCCACTGCGGGTGACTCTCGTGCAATCGAAGCCGGCCACCGGATACACAGTCCTGGGATGGGAGGTCGACAGCATCGACGCTGCAGTCGACGAGTTGCGCGGCAAAGGCATCGATTTCATCGAGTACCGGGGATTGGGTCAGGACGAGCACGCCGTCTGGACGGCGCCGGACGGAATGCGGGTCGCCTGGTTCAGCGACCCCCACACCAACGTTCTCGCACTGTTCGAGCGGTAGTCCGGCGCCCTGCCCGGATGGACCTCCGCGTGAGGGCACCCGGAGCCGAATACACTTCCTCTCATGCAGCAGACGCCCTCCCGCTTCGGTACCCCACTCACGTCCGGCGCGATCCGAGTGATGCTTCTCGGATCCGGTGAGTTGGGCAAGGAAGTCGCCATCGCTCTGCAACGTCTCGGCGTGGAAGTGATCGCGGTCGACAGGTACGAAAATGCCCCCGGCCACCAGGTCGCCCATCGTGCACACGCGATCGACATGTCCGACGGCGCGGCGGTTCTGAAACTCATCGAGTCCGAACAACCGCACTTCGTGGTTCCCGAGATCGAAGCCATCGCCACCGACGCCCTGGCCGAAGCGGAACAACGTGGGCTCACCACGGTCATCCCGACGGCTCGCGCCACCGCGCTTACTCTCAACCGTGAAGGCATTCGGCGCCTCGCGGCAGAGGAACTGGGACTGCCGACGTCCCCCTTCGAGTTCGCGGACTCGCTCGAATCCGTCCGCGCAGCCGTCGAACGTATCGGCACGCCGTGCGTGATCAAACCGGTGATGTCGTCGTCCGGCAAGGGGCAGTCGACCGTGCGCAGCCTCGACGAGATCGAGGCCGCCTGGGAGTACGCGCTCGCCGGCGGTCGCATCAACCACGGCAGGGTGATCGTGGAAGGGTTCGTCGATTTCGACTACGAGATCACCCAGCTCACCGTCCGTGCAATCGGTGCAGACGGTGAGACGGGCACGTTCTTCTGTGAACCGATCGGACACCTCCAGGACTCCGGTGACTACATCGAATCGTGGCAGCCGCAGCCGATGAGTGATCTGGCGTTGCAGCGCTCCCGTGAGGTTGCCGACAAAGTGACCACCGCGCTGGGCGGGCGGGGAATATTCGGTGTCGAGCTGTTCGTGAAGGGCGACGACGTGTACTTTTCCGAGGTCAGCCCACGCCCACACGACACCGGGCTGGTCACCCTGCGGTCGCAGCGGCTGTCCGAGTTCGAGCTTCATGCCAGGGCGATTCTCGGCCTGCCCGTCGACACGACCCTGAACGCGCCGGGTGCGTCCGCCGTGATCTACGGGGGCATGGACGCAGACGGAATCGGATTCGAGGGCGTCGCCGATGCGTTGTCCGTTCCAGAAACGGATCTGCGCCTGTTCGGCAAGCCCGAAAGCTTCGTCCGTCGACGCATGGGCGTCGCGGTATCCACCGCATCGGACGTGGAGACCGCCCGCGCCCGGGCGCGTGAGGCCGCGTCGAAGGTGCGGCCGGTCCGGTGAGCGGAGGCGGTGAGCTCCTCGTCGGATTGGTCATCGCGGTCGGGCTCATGGGGATCGTCGTGCCGATCCTGCCCGGGGTCGTCCTGATCTTCGCCGCCGTCCTGGTATGGGCGATCATGACGGGAGGCTCCACTGCATGGGTGGTATTCGGTGTCGTCACCGCGCTGCTCGTGGTGTCCGCCGTCGTGAAGTACACCTGGCCCGGCGGACGGATGCGTACCGCTGGGGTGCCCAACCGGTCGTTGCTGGTGGGTGGCGTGGTCGGAATCGTGGGATTCTTCGTGGTCCCCGTAGTGGGGCTGTTCCTCGGATTCATCGCGGGAACCTATGTGGCAGAGCAGCACCGGCTGCGCAACCACACCCATGCCTGGGCGTCGACGTGGCACGCGTGCAAAGCCGTCGGACTGTCGATTCTCGTGGAGTTGCTGGGTGCGCTGCTCGCATCCGCCGTGTGGCTGGGTGCCGTGATCTTCGCCTAGCAGCCCAGAAGCGGCTCAGCCCCGGTCGATGTACGATTCGAGTTGGTCGCGCTCGTCCTGTAATTCGTCCATTCGGCTCTTCACGACGTCACCGATACTGACGATTCCCACCAGACGGCGGTCGACCATCACCGGAAGATGTCGAATACGGTGCTCCGTCATGGTTGCCGCGAGGCTGTCGACGCTGTCGGTCGGCAGACACGTGAACAGTTCGGTGGTCATGATGTCGAAAACCCGATCGGTGAGGGCGTCCGCGCCGCGTTGCTGGATCCCTCGCACGACATCCCGCTCGGACACCATGCCGATCACGGTGTCGTCGTCGACGACGATCAGCGCGCCGATGTTGTGCCGCGTCAGCAGGTCCAGCAACTCCCGGACCGAAGTCTCCGGGCACACCGTGGTGACCGCCGAACCCTTGTTTCTCAGCACATCAGCGATGCGCATTCGGATACCTCGATCCACCTGCAGCCCCAGAATTCCCCGATCACTAGATCATAAGGGGATTACGAGTGCGCTGCAGCTACTTGCCGAGGGCAGGTGCACACCGGTACCAATCCAGCGCGTTGGTGGACAGAACGGCATCGAGATCGTCACCGACGGCGTCGCGGATGATCTCGAGATCTGTGGCCTCGAAAGGACGACGTGCCCGTGTGCCCGGCAGATCGCTGCCGAACATGAGTGCCTTCGGATCGACCGCATGGATACGTCGCATGGCATCCACCACATCGTCGATCTCGACACGGCCGAATCCGGTGGCCTTCACGCGCGCACCACGTTCGACGAGATTCAGCAGGTAGGGCAGCCCCTCCGGCGACATGCCGAGGTGGTCGATGCTGACTGCCGGCAGCTTCGCGAAAACGGGTTCCAGTGAAAGCAGCAGTGAGGCGTCGACGTAGAACTCGGCGTGCCATCCGGCCAGTTCGTACGCGCGCTGCGCCTGAATGGCGAGAGTCGTCACGTCGATAGCGCTGCGTCGCAGGTTGAAACGCAGGGCCCGCACGCCCGCGTCGTCGAGAGCGATGATGTCGTCGTCCGTTGCATCCGGTGACAACTGCGTGACCCCGACCCAGCCCGCGCCCAGCTCCGCGAGGGCGGCCCGAAGATACCGCTGGTCGGTGCCTTGGAACGAGGCGGACACGACGGCGCCGCCGGTTACTCCGAGGCCGTTCATTCGGGCGCGGTAGTCGGCAATCGTGAAGGGGCCCGGTAGGTACCCGTGATTCTCGTCCAAGGGGTACTTGGGATCGAGTATGTGTACATGGGCGTCGAACACTCGTCCATCCTGCCCTGTGCGTGCCGGCGATGTGAATCCGCCCTGTTCGGAGCCGTATCCAGCCTCGACGGCCCCCGACGAATGTCACACCGGTTCTACTGAGGTGAACCGGTGTGACATTCGTCGGAAAGGGGTGTGAAGTTTCAGGCCTTGTCGGGCTCGGAAGCCTTCAGCATGTCGTGACGCTCGACGACCTTGACGCGCTCGCGGCCCTCGTTCTCGCCCAGGCTCCGCTCATGTGCGTCGAGGCGGTACCAGCCCTGCCACGTGGTGTACGCGACCTGCTTGTTTTCGAGGAACTCGATGATCGCATCCTCGGCGGGGTTGGCCGGCTCGGCGAAGGCAACGGAGTCTTCCAGGAGGTTCGTAACGGTCTCGTTCGCGTCGCCCTTGGTATGGCCGATCAGGCCGACCGGGCCACGCTTGATCCATCCGGTGACATAGGTGGCCTTCATGAAGCGGGCGGCGCCCTCGGCGGTGTCGTCGACGATGACGCGACCGGCCTCGTTGGGAACGGTGCCCGCCTGCTCGTCGAACGGCAGCTTCGCGATGTTCTGCGACAGGTAACCGACGGCGCGGTACACCGACTGCACGTTCCAGTCGTTGAACGTGCCGGTGCCCTTCACGTTGCCGGTGCCGTCGAGCTTGGTGCGCTCGGTGCGCAGGCCGACGACCTTGCCGTCCTCGCCGAGCACCTCGGTGGGCGACTCGAAGAAGTGCAGGAAGAGCTTGTGCGGGCGGTTGCCCACGTCGCGGATCGCCCAGTCCTGCAGGGTGTTCGCCACCATGTCGACCTGCTTGGAGTTGCGGCGCGCGGTCTCGGAACCCTCGTCGTAGTCGATGTCCTCGGGGTCGACGATGACCTCGATGGTCGGGGAGTGATCGAGTTCGCGCAGCTCGAGTGGGGTGAATTTCGCCTGCGCTGGACCGCGACGACCGAACACGTGGACCTCGACGGCCTTGTTCGCCTTCAGGCCCTCGTAGACGTTCGCGGGGATCTCCGTCGGGAGCAGTTCGTCGCCGGTCTTGGCGAGCACCCGAGCGATGTCGAGTGCGACGTTACCGACACCGAGGACGGCAACCTTCTCGGCCTCGAGCGGCCAGGTGCGGGGGACGTCCGGGTGTCCGTCGTACCAGGACACGAAGTCGGCGGCGCCGTAACTGCCGTCCAGATCGATGCCCGGGATGTTGAGCGCGCGGTCGGCGTTGGCTCCGGTCGAGAAGATCACTGCATCGTAGAAGCTGTGCAGGTCCTCGAGGGTGATGTCGGTGCCGTAGTCGATGTTGCCGAGAAGGCGCACGTTCGGCTTGTCGAGCACTTTGTGCAGGGCGGTGACGATGCCCTTGATGCGCGGGTGATCGGGGGCGACGCCGTAGCGGATGAGACCGAAGGGTGCGGGCATCCGTTCGAACAGGTCGATGCTGACGTCGGCGTCGGATTTCATGAGGGCGTCGGCGGCGTAGATACCGGCGGGACCGGCACCGACGATGGCAACACGCAGAGCGCGGGTCTGCGCGGATGCAGATTCCGGACGAGTCTGATCAGTCATCTGGAGCGAACTACCTTCTGATGGGCGGACAAGTTTGTACAGTAAGCAAAGCCCAGCCTAATCGCGTCCGGCGATTTTCCGGTAGGTGGGCACCTTTTGAGGGGGCACAAACCGGATTTGTGACCGTCGGTCGTGAATGCGCGTTTCGATACAATCGGTCCTTCGTACCGGTCGAAGGGAAGTCATGTCCGACTCGCGTGGATCATCCGAGAAAGACCCGGGAGAAGACCCCCGGCGCGTCACCGCCACCCCGTTCATGGCGGCGCTTGCCATCGTCGCAGTCGTTCTCCTGGGAATCATGGTGTCGAGCTGGCTGTCGCCCGCAGACGAGAACCTCACCGATTCGGATCGCATCAACCGCGCCGTCGCGGACTACCTCCAAGCGCACAACCACAACGACACGGACGTACTGGAAACGCTGGTATGCGATTCCTATTCGGGTGATCGGGCGGTGATCGCCGGACGCGAGGGTGAGATCAGTCTCGTCGGGGTGGACGGTTCCGACATCGAAGGGGACCGCGCCACCGCGCAGGTACGGATCAGTGCACCCGACGACCAGGGCGAGACCACCGATACCTGGGAACTGGCCCGTGAAGGCGACAAATGGGTCGTTTGCAACTGACACCCTCCCGCAGCAGCATCGTCGTGGCAGCTGTGGAAAGCTTGAAGGGTGAGTTACGCAGGCGACATAACGCCGGAGCACGCCTGGTCGCTGCTCCGGGACAACTCCGAGGCCGTGCTCGTCGACGTCCGGACGGACGCCGAGTGGCGATACGTGGGGGTCCCCGACCTCGAGTCGCTGGGCCGTAGAACGGTTCTCGTCGAGTGGGTGAGCTATCCGGCCGGCGCACGTAACGACAACTTCGTCGACCAGCTGAAGGAAGCCGGGATCACTGGTGGAGAATCGGCTCCGGTCATCTTCCTGTGTCGTTCCGGCCAGCGGTCGATCGGTGCAGCGGTGGCTGCGACAGAGGCGGGGATCGGTCCGTCGTACAACGTGCTCGACGGGTTCGAAGGCGCACTGGACGCCGAAGGTCACCGTGGAGCTGTGGGCTGGCGGGCCATCGGCCTGCCGTGGAGGCAGTCGTGAGTCAGAAGAACATCCCCAAGGGCGGCGCATTCGAGACGGAACTGCCCGAGGACATCGGACTGGGCACCATCAGCGTGCGTGGCGGCACCTTGCGTTCCGGATTCGAGGAAACCTCCGAGGCCGTATTCCTCAACTCGGGTTTCGTGTTCGAGAGCGCGGGCGCCGCGGAAGCATCCTTCACCGGCGACATCGACCACTTCGTGTACTCCCGTTACGGGAACCCGACGGTGAAGATGTTCGAAGAGCGGCTGCGTCTCATCGAAGGTGCCGAGGCGGCATTCGGAACGTCGAGCGGCATGTCCGCGGTGTTCACCGCACTCGGAGCGCTACTCGGTGCCGGTGACCGTCTGGTGGCTGCGCGCAGCCTCTTCGGGTCGTGCTTCGTCGTGTGCAACGAGATCCTTCCGCGGTGGGGCGTGGAAACAGTGTTCGTCGACGGTGAAGACCTCGAGCAGTGGGAAGAGGCACTGTCCGTGCCGACCACTGCCGTGTTCTTCGAGACCCCGTCCAATCCGATGCAGTCACTCGTCGACGTTCCCCGAGTGGTCGAGATGGCGCACGCGGCCGGTGCCAAGGTCGTCCTGGACAACGTCTTCGCGACGCCGTTGTTGCAGCGCAGCCTCGACCTCGGTGCCGACATCGTCGTGTACTCGGGTACCAAACACATCGACGGCCAGGGCCGCGTCCTCGGCGGTGCGATTCTCGGGCCCGCGGACTACATCGACGGTCCGGTGCAGAACCTGATGCGTCACACCGGCCCTGCCCTGAGCCCGTTCAACGCATGGACGCTGCTCAAAGGGCTCGAGACCATGCCGGTCCGGGTGCGGCACTCGGTGGATTCTGCCCTGCAGATCGCGCAGTTCCTCGAAGCTCACGACGCGATCGAATGGGTGCGGTACCCGTATCTCGAGTCGCACCCGCAGCACGAGTTGGCGAAACGGCAGATGAGCGGTGGCGGAACCGTCGTCACGTTCGCGGTGAAGGCCGACGGCGATGCGGCGAAGAAGCGGGCGTTCGAGGTGCTCGACGGGCTGCAGCTGGTCAATATCTCGAACAATCTCGGTGACTCCAAGTCGTTGGTCACCCACCCGGCCACCACCACGCATCGCGCGATGGGCCCGGAAGGCCGTGCTGCCGTGGGGATCACCGACGGAGTCATCCGTCTGTCGGTGGGGCTGGAAGAACCCGCGGACCTGCTGAACGACCTGGACCGCGCCCTCTGAACCCCAGTGAGTGGCCTGCGAGTCCACAGACTCCTCGACCACTCACAGAGGGAAGGGGTCCGTGACTCGGCCGACCAGGTCGGCAACCGAGTTCAGGACCGCCGTCGGACGGTACGGAAATCGTTCGACGGACGAGCGCGTCGAGATTCCGGTCAGCACGAGAATGGTCTGCAACCCCGCCTCGAGCCCACACACGATGTCGGTGTCCATCCGATCGCCGATCATCAGCGTGTTCGCCGAATGCGCGCCGATCGCCCGCAGTGCGGACCGCATCATCAGCGCGTTCGGTTTCCCGACGTAGTACGGGTCGGCGCCGGTCGCCCTGGTGATCAGGGCGGCCACCGATCCGGTCGCCGGGAGTGATCCGTCGCGCGACGGTCCGGTGGGGTCCGGGTTGGTGGCGATGAATCGGGCACCGCGCTCGACCAGGCGGATCGCTGTGGTGATGGCCTCGAACGAATAGGTTCGCGTCTCGCCGAGCACCACATAGTCGGGATCGTTGTCGGTCAGGACGTAGCCGATGTCGTGCAGGGCCGTCGTGAGTCCGGATTCGCCCACCACGTACGCGCTCCCGTTCGGGCGTTGGCTCGACAGAAACGTTGCCGTGGCCAGCGCGGACGTCCAGATCGACTTTTCGGGAATGTCCAGACCCGAGCGCAACAGGCGTGCTCGAAGGTCACGGGGGGTTCTGATCGAATTGTTGGTGAGCACGATGAACGGGGTGCCGGTCTCCTGGAGTTCGGTGAGCAGCGCGTCCGCACCCGGAATCAGGTGCTCCTCATGGACGAGGACCCCGTCCATGTCCATCAGATACGTCCACCCGGGTGAATCCTCGGTGGTCTTTTGCCTGCACTGATCGTCGCTCACCGCACCAGTATGCGCGGCGATCCCCGATCGGCCCTGCAATGGTTGAACATTCGCCCGGCTGGGAACGCTAACCGCATGGACCTCGGCGACACCTCCGAGACGGCATCCGATGACGAGTTGGTGGAGCAGTTGCGGCAGCATTTGAGCACGATCACGTCGACGAGGCTCGGCCCCGACGACGACTACTTCGAGCTGGGTTTGGTCAGCTCGTTACGGGCCCTCGAAATCGTCACCTACATCGAAGGTGCCCACCACATCGACGTGGGAGTCGAGGACCTCGATCTCGACAATTTCCGGACTGCATCGAGGATCGCGGGTTTCATTCGACGCAAGCGTGGCGAAGCTGGAGCGGGCGCGTCGTGATCGGGGTGGATTCTCTTGTCGCGACCGCAGAGCGCGACGCCGCCGACTGGGACGAAACCGGATTGCCCGACGAGGTGGTCCGCGCGGCCGTCCGATCGGGGATCACGATGCGAGAAGGGTCGGCGAGCGAGTTGGGGTCGATCGCGGAGCGTCTGGGAGAAGTGTGCACGTCGTTGCGGTCGTTGCTGACCGTGCAGGAGATGGTGGCGGCTGCCGTCGAGAAGTGGGGCACTGCGGCTCAACGGGAGCGGTGGCTGCCCCCACTCGACACCGGTGAGCTGATCGCGGGATTCGCCGCTACCGAATCGGGTGCAGGCACCGACCTGGGTGCGGTGGCGACGACGTTCGACCGCAACGGACCGGACCTGTGTCTGTCGGGACACAAGCGGTGGGTGACGTTCGGACAGGTGGCGGACGTGATGTTGGTACTCGGGCGTTCGGCGGATGGTCTGACCACGGCATTGGTGGACACTTCGTGGCCGGGCGTGACGGTGCACCCCGTGCGCGGGCAACTCGGTATGCGCGGTACCCGGATCGGGCACGTGGTGTTCGAGGACGTGATCGTCCCGTCCGACCGGATGCTCGCACCCGGCGGGTTCGGCTTGTCCCACGTCGCGGCGACGGCCCTCGATCACGGGCGCTACACGGTCGCGTGGGGGTGTGTGGGTATGGCACAGACCTGTGTTGTGGACGCTGGAGCCCACACACGAACCCGAGTTCACGACGGCGGGGTGCTGGCCGATCTCGACTCGGTGAGAGGGGACATCGGAAGGTCGGCGGCGGACGTCGTCGCCGCCCGCGCGGTGTGTGAACGTGCCGCTACGGCGCGAGACGAGCGAGGTCCGGCGCCGATTCTGGCGACGCTGGTTGCCAAGTACGTTGCCGCGGCGGCTGCCGCTTCGGTGAGTTTCCGGGCTGTGCAACTGCTCGGTTCGGCGGGGTGTGCCCCGGACAGCCGAGTGGGCCGATTCTTCCGGGACGCGAAGGTCATGCAGATCATCGAGGGTCCGGCCGCGGTGGCGGAGGTGCAGATAGGCGATCACGTCCTCGCCGGGGGTGTGCCGTGACGGGCGCGGCGCCGGTGACCCTCGAATCGATCGTGTTCTGCGCTCCGGAACGCGAGGTGTCGGTTGCCGATCTCGCGGAACTCGAGGGGCTGCCGGCCGCCAGACGCGAGCATGCTCTGTCACTCGGGATCGACCGGGTTCGGGTCGCGGCCGAGACCGACCACGAGGTCGATCTCGCCTACGCGGCGGCGGCACAGTTGTTGGAGGAGAGTGGAATCGCCGCTTCGAATCTCGACGCGCTCGTGATGGTGCAGGGCCGGGCGCCGCAGTATCTTCTCGCCTCGGAGGCGACGCGACTACAACATCGTCTGGGGGCGAATCGGGCGTTCACCACCACAGTCGGGGACCTCGGGTGCGTATCCGTGTCGGCCGCATTGGCGGTGGCTGCCGCTCTGTTGCGAGGGGAACCGCAGTGGCGATTCGTCCTCGTCGTCGCAGCAGCCAAGTCGCCGACCGCTGCCCGCTACCGACCACCGATGACCCTGCTCGGGGACGGTGCCGCCGCCGTACTTCTCACGACGTCGGGCCGCGGTCGTTATCAGCTCGTCGACCAGATCCTGCGTAGCGACGGCCGCTACGCCGACCTGTTTCGCATCGACTATCGGGTTGTCCCCGAGCGCGAGTGGGTCGAGGAATGTGTGGACGAGCCCACTTACTCCTTCAAACTCGCGGTGGACAGTCGCAGCCGGTTCACCCGAATCAATGCCGAACTGTTGGAACGCAACGGAATCGGCAGCGTGGACACGGTCTTGATGCAGAACCTGTCGGTAGGTGCATTCATGTTCTGGGAGGAGGCGCTGGATCTCGAGATCGACCCGGCCTGCCGACGTGCGTTGGCCGGATACGGGCACCTGGGTTCCGTCGACGTTCTGCTCGACCTGGAATACGCTGCGGCACATCAGGCACCCGGTGCTCTGTGCCTGGTTCTGAACAGCAGCCCCGTCGCCGCGTGGAGCAGCACCTTGCTTCGCCGCCTGCCCGATGTCGATGAGGGGGGCGGGTGACGGTGGTGGCGACGGTCAAGTGCGTGGTGTGGGATCTCGACGACACGGTGTGGGACGGGGTGTTGCTCGAGAGTGACGCCGCGGTGCCGAAGGACGAGGTGGTCCACATCCTGAACGTCCTCGACGCGCGCGGAATTCTGCACGCGGTGGCCAGTCGTGGCGAGTATCGACCGGCGCTGGCTCATCTGCGTGCCAGCGGCATCGACAGCTTGTTCAGCGCGATCGAAGTGGGCTGGGGGCGTAAGTCCGACGCGGTGCTCCGGATCGTCGAGACACTCGGTATCGCTCTCGACGCGGTCGCGTTCGTCGACAACGATCCGGTCGAACTGGCCGAGGTTGCCGCTGCGCTCCCCGACGTGCGCTGCTTCCGGGCCGAGCAGATCGGCGCGTTGCCGAACCTGCCGGACCTGACTCCCGACGTCGTGACCGAGGATGCGCGCTCGCGCCGCGGGTATTACCGGAGTGAGCGTGAAAGGTCGGCGGCGGAAGCAGAGTTCGCCGGATCGAATGCCGAGTTCTTGGCATCGCTCGATCTGGAGATGACCGTGCGGCCGGCCGTGTCCGCCGACCTCGATCGGGCAGGCGAATTGACCGTTCGCACGCATCAACTGAACACCACCGGACGGACGTTCGGTCGGGTGGAATTGCGCGAGATGTGCGAATCGGAACGGTACGAGGTCCTTGTTGCGTCATTGACCGACCGGTACGGCGAGTACGGGACGATAGGCCTTGCGGTCACCGAACTTCGCGGCGACGATTCGGTGTTGCACCTGCTACTGATGTCGTGCCGGGTGATCTCTCGTGGGGTGGGCGCTGCGCTGATCGGGCACGTCGCAGAACGTGCCCGGAGTCGGGGTGGACGATCGTTCGCCGAATTCGTGCCCACGGACGTCAACCGGGTGATGCTGGTGGCCCTCCGCTTCGCCGGGTTCGCTCCGGTTCGGGTACCGGCCGACGAGGATGCGTCGACGCACGGAGTTCTCTTGGAGTACACCGGTTCGCGTGTCCACCCTTCCGCTCACCTACGCATCGTCGCAGGGCACAGCGAGGCGGGAGCACCGCCATGACGGAGGATGTGCTCGATCAGATCTTGACCGCGGGTCGTCGTCACCCGGATCGCGTTGCTGTCGTGGTGGGCAGTGAACAGCTGACGTACCACGAACTCCTGAGGGAGAGCGCAGTTCTGGCGCGAAGGCTGTCCACCGCTGGTGTGGCCGTCGGACAAACCGTACTCGTGCATCGGCGGCAGAGTGTGCACACCGTCGTCGCGATGGTAGCGGCCTTGCGTGCCGGTGCCGCATGGTGTGTTCTCGAGCCCTCGCATCCGCGTGGTCAGCTCGAGACCACATTGGCCGACATCGATTGTGGTGCCATCGTCTTCGACGCGGACGATCCCGGGACGGCACCCGAATCGATCGCTTCGCTGTCTCGCCGTTCTCGAACCCCTCCCGTGCTGATCGCGGGCCACGGCAACGACGCACCGACGAGAGTCGCTGCCGTGTCTGTGCCGCCAACTGCTCCCGCCTATGTCGTCACCACCTCGGGAACCACTGGTGTTCCGAAAGCGGTGGTCGTCACCCGGGCCGATATCGCGGAGATGGTCGCCGGCCGCGACTACAGCGGTGACGCGCCCATTGTGGCGTTCTCCGCATTTCGCTTCACCTGGGACGGTGCACTGCTGACCACGTTGTGGTCGCTGTGTCACGGAGGTGTCAGCGTTCTGCCGGACGGACACGACCTGGCGAACCCGGAGGCCGTGGCCGCCCTGGCACGCGCCTGGTGTGCGACGACTCTGGCCGCCACCCCGTCGTTCTACCGACTCTTGCTGCCCTATCTCGCACGAGGTGTGGAGGACCTCCACACGGTGATTCTGGCAGGCGAGGCATTGCCCGGTGTGCTGGTGGCCCGACACCAGGAAACCCTGCCAGGGGTGGAACTGCGTAACGAATACGGGCCCACCGAGACGACGGTGAGCTGTGTCGCCTCTGTCGTAGAGGCCGTACCGCGCACGATCGCGCCGATCGGCGAGCCGATGGGCACCACCACCGCTTACGTGCTCGACGACAAGCTGATACCCGTTACGCCGGGAACGGTCGGTGACCTGTATCTGGGAGGACCGCAGGTCGCGGACGGGTACGCAGCCCGGCCAGTGGCGACGGCAGTCCGGTTCCTGCCGGACCCGTCCGGTGACCGGCCAGGGAAGCGAATGTATCGGACGGGTGACCTCGTTCGCATCGAACCGTCCGGCGAAATCGCCTTCTGCGGCCGGGTCGACGGACAGGTCAAGATACGTGGTGTCCGTGTGGAACGGCATGCGGTGGAAGCGGTCCTGGAAACCCACTCGGGTGTTCACCAGGCCGTGGTCCTGGCAACCACGAACGCGTTCGGAGAATCCGCACTCGTGGCGTTCTGGACGCCGTCCACCGAAGCGGCGGCGCTGCCCCGCACCCACGATCTGATGGCGCATTGCCGAGACCGTTTGGTGGAGCAGTCGGTTCCCGGGAGCTTCGTGCCGCTCGGTGCCTTTCCGCTGGCGGCGAGCAGCAAGGTGGACGAAACAGCCCTGCGGCACTTACTCGATACACCGGTCGCGCACGCAGCGCCGGGCGGAATGCGGTTGCCATGACGCACACGCGCGAACACGGGTTGGTGAACGGTAGCTCACCGGAGTCGGACGGTAAGGCGTTCCCGTTGTCGTCGGCTCAGTACGAGGTGTGGCTCGCTCAGCAGGTGGCGCCCGGCGTGCCGCTGTGCATCGCTCATTACGTTGCGTTACGCGGTCTTCTCGACGTGGATGTCCTTCGCGAAGCGACTGTGGCAGCGGCGCTGGAGTTCGGATCGCCCTTTCTGCGGTTGGCCGAGGAGAACGGGGCGCCGTGCCAGGTGGTCGACGAGAACACCGATCGATCGATTCCGCTGCGCGACTTTCGGGACGAGGCCGACCCCGTTGCAGCCGCGACCGCGTGGATCGCTCGCGACCACACGCTTCCGATCCGGCTCATGGGCGGGCGTTTGGTGGAGTCGACGGTTCTTCGGATCGACGAGCGAGAACACTGGTGGTACAGCAAGATTCACCATGTCGCACTCGACGGATACGGGGCCGTGACGATGGTCAACCGGATAGCCGAGCTGTACACGTGTGCGGTCGAACACCGTGAGCCGGCAACCGTCACCAGGGCCCACCCGCAGCAGCTGTACGCGCTGGACGCGCAATACCGGGCATCGGAGCGGTTCGGTACCGATCGAATGTATTGGTCCGACCGCATGAAAGGGGTGATCGAACCGACCAGCCTGTCCGACGAGGCCGCACCCGCATCGGAACGCAGCGTCGCGATCGGCGGAGCCTTGCTTCCGGAAGCGGCCGACCGGCTCGACCGCGCCGGAAACGTCGCGACTGCGACGATCGTCGCCGCGTTTGCGTGCTACCTGTCCAGGAGGACCGGGCGCACGGACGTTCTGTTGACCGTGCCGATGTCGGGCCGAACGACCGCGCTGCTACGGAGGTCCGGTGGAATGACCGCCGGGGCCGTACCGTTTCCGGTCCGGGTCGACGAGGGCGGTACGGTCAGCGACCTGGTACAGCGGGTACAGCTCGACCTTCTCGGTGCGCTGCGGCACCAGCGGTTCGGTCTGGGGGACATCCGCCGCGATCTCGGGACAGATCTCACGGGTCCGATGGTCAACGTCATGCTGTTCCCTCAGCGCATCGTGATGGGGCCGGTGACGGGCGATTACCACATCGTCAGTTCCGGTCCGGTGGACGACCTCCTGGTCAACGTCTACCCGCGAGGCAGTCCGTCTCGGACGATCGTCGACTTTCTGGCCAACCCCGGTCGTTACAACCGGGAGGAGTTGTCTGCGCGGCACAGGGAGTTTCTTGGGTTCCTCGACGAGTTCCTCACCGCTGATCCGGATACAGCACTCGAAACCGTGCATCGCGAGACCTCTGAGGTGGGTGCGCGGCTACGGGCCGCAGCAATCGACGTCGAATACTGGCGGCGGCGACTTACCGGGGCTCCGGACTCGTCAGGGCCGGCAACGGACCGGCGCCGGCCCGAGTGCCTGTCCGGGCGCGCGGAAACATCGGAGCGGACAATCCCTTCCGGCCTGACAAAACTCCTGAAACCACCGTGTACGGGGGGCAACGAGCACGCACCCGAAACGTCACGCGACGCGCTCGAGACTGCACTGGCTGTTCTTCTCGCCCGTATCGGCGATACCGACGACGTGGTGATCGGCATCGAGAATCCAGTTTCCGAACCTCGACTGCGGACCGTACCTCTTCGAGTGACGGTGGCGTCTTCGGCAACATTCGCGGAGGTCACAGCGCAGATTCGTGCCGGAAGACAGACTGCGATCGAGCATGACGGGGTCACCCTCGAGACCCTGGTTCGCAGACTCGGGCTTGTGCGAGCGCTGGGACGCGCCCCACTGTTTCAGGTTCTCGTCGAAGATCAGCCAGGCGAGCTGGACGGACTCGACATGACGGTGGCGATCTGGCGCAGCGGACACGCCGGTTGGCAGTTGACCGTGCGGTACTCACCGGACCTCTTCGATTCTGCAACCGCGAGGCTGATGGTGAACCGGTTGCTCTCGACCCTCACAGCGATGATCGATCATCCGGAGGGTGCTGTCGGCGATCTCGTTCTGCCCGACGCGGCGGAGGCGGCGATGCTGACCGAATTCGGGTACCGCTCAGCCGGTCCGGGACAGAACGGCACACTTCCGGACCTGTTCGCGGCCCAGGTGGCCCAATCGCCGGATGCCCCGGCCGTCGTGTTCGGTGAGCGGCGGCTCACCTATGCACAACTGGCCGGCCGGGCGAACGCCCTTGCCGCCCGGCTCGAACGCGTTGGCGTCGGCCCGGAGTCGGTGGTGATGGTGGCCGTTCCACGCTCTGTGGACCTGGTGGTCGCCATACTCGCGGTGCTCGAAGCAGGCGGTGCCTACCTTCCCGTCGATCCCGCGCACCCGCCCGAACGGTTGCGGCAACTATGGCGGGATTCGCACCCGGTGTGTGTGCTGACCAGCGGTGACGTCGGAGGGTGGCTACCCGCCACGGAGTGCCCGGTTGTGACGATCGAATCCCGGCAGGAACCGGAGGGCGGGAGCCCGCCGAAGCGCAGGCGGCGACATCCCGATTCGGCGGCCTACGTCGTCTACACCTCTGGGTCCACCGGACGGCCGAAAAGTGTCACTGTCACTCACCGGAATGTGATCGACCTGATGACGAATGCGCTGCGCAACTACGAGTTCCGAACCACCGATGTCTGGAGTTGCACTCACTCTGCTGCGTTCGACTTTTCGGTATGGGAACTGTGGGGAGGGTTGCTGCACGGGGCGTCCGTCGTGATCGTCGATATCGAGACGGCCCGCACACCCGATCGGCTGCTCGAACTCCTGCGCCGCGAACGAGTGACGGTGCTCAGTCAGACACCGAACGCATTCGAGGTGCTGGCCTCCGTGCAAGCGGATGCACCTAGTTTGCGATACGTCGTGTTGGGTGGGGAAACGCTGAATCCCGCGCATCTCGAGAACTGGTGTGCCACTCACGCCGACGACACACCGCTGCTCGTCAACATGTACGGGATCACCGAGACCACGGTTCACGTCACCGAGATGCCGCTAGGTCACGAGCTGATGGCATCGGCGCCGGCCAGCCTGATCGGGCCGGGTATTCCCGGCTTACGGCTGACGGTTCTCGACCGACGACTTCGCCCGGCACCGGTGGGCGTGGACGGCGAACTGTATGTGGCGGGCAGCCAAGTGGCTCGCGGTTACCGAGGGCGGTTCGGGCTGACCGCGACCAGATTCGTGGCTGACCCTCGTGGTCCGGCCGGCGAGCGCATGTACCGAACGGGCGATCTGGTCAGGTGGCGCACCGACGGAAATCTCGAGTACCTGCGCCGTACGGACAGTCAGGTGCAGATTCGCGGCCACCGTGTCGAGCCAGGCGAAGTGGAGGCGGTGCTGCGCGGTTGCGACGGCGTGGGGCGATGCGTGGTCGACGTGTGTACCCATCCTCGGCTCGGTGCGATGCTCGTCGGATATGTCGTGCCCACACCAGGATCGACCATCGATGTGCAGGTGATCGCGGAGACAGTCGGGTCCCGGCTGCCCTCGTACATGACACCCGGCCGAATCGTCGCTCTCGACACGCTACCGGTCACCCCCAACGGCAAGATCGATCGAAACGCGCTGCCGCGACCCAACTTCCAGGCCGAGCAGTACTCGGCGCCGCGAACGTCGGTGGAGGCCGTCGTTGCAGAGTCGTTCGCCGACTGTCTCGGCATCCCCGATATCGGACTGGACGACAACTTCATCGAGCTCGGTGGCAACTCGCTCGCCGCCGCCCGCGTTCTCGCCCGAATCAATGCCCCTCTCGGGGTCAGGCTCGGGGTCCGTGACGTTCTGGATGCACCCACTCCTCGGATGCTCGCGGCCCGGGCACTGCACACCGATGACCGGTCGCGTCCCGCGCTCGTTCACCGCACGATCCCTCAGCGGATTCCGCTTTCTGCGACGCAGACCGGTTTGTGGTTGGTGAACCAGTACGACACTGCCTCCGCGGCGTACAACATGCCGGCCGCGCTTCGATTGCGAGGCACGTTGGACCACGATGCATTGCGGCAAGCCTTCACGGACGTACTGGACCGTCACGCGGTACTTCGAACCGTCTACCCAATCAGGACACAGGATGCACAGCCCGAACAGCAGATCCTCGCGGTAACGGACGCGATGCCTGATCTCACCTGCATCCAGGTGGAAGGCCCCGATGCAGAATCCGTAGTCGAGTCGATCCTCGACGCCGAAATCGCGACCGGATTCGACGTGAGAGTCGATGTGCCCCTGCGTGCTCGGCTCGTACACACCGGCGTCGACGAACACGTGCTCGTCGTCGTGGTCCACCACATCGGCGCAGATGGTGCGTCGATGGTCGTGTTGAGTCGGGACCTCGCCGCAGCCTATGCGGCGCATACCCGCGGAACCGAACCCGGATTGCCGCCACCGCGGCTGACGTACGTCGATTACGCGCTGTGGCAGCGCGACGTGTTGTGGGACGGTCGTGAACCGAGTGACGAGACGAACGCGGACCGACGCTACTGGTCCGAACGGTTGGCCGGGGCCGCTCCGGTGCTCGACCTTCCCGTCGACAGACCGCGCCCGAGCAGACGAGACCTGCGCGCAGCGCGTCACGAAATCGCACTGGGCGCCGGAACCAGTCGTTCGCTCGACCGACTGGCGCGGGAGGAGTCCGCGACCACGTTCATGGTGATCCATGCCGCACTCGCCCTGCTGCTCGTGCGGATCTCGGGGACTGACGAGGTGGTGATCGGGACACCGGTCGACGGGCGGATCCACAGGGCCCTCGACGACGTGGTCGGCCTGTTCGTGAACACGATTGCGTTGCGTACGAGTATCCGCGGTGACATGTCGTTCCGGGACTTGCTGGCAGAGGTTCGGCGCGACGATCTCGAGGCCATGAGCCACAGCGAGATCCCGTTCGACCGGGTGGTGGAGGATCTCGATCCGCCCAGATCCCCGGCATACACGCCCGTGTATCAGGTGCTCCTCGAGATGCGGGCCCACGCGGTACCGCCCCGACTGCCTGGTCTGGCTGTCCAGCGCATCGATCTCGGTGACCGGATCGCAAAGACGGACCTTCAGCTGTATGTCTCCGGTGAACCCAGTGCCGAAAGCGGGTTGACATTCGGATTCGTCTACGCCACCGACATTTTCGATGCATCCACGATCGAAGACCTGGCATCGCGGTTCGTTCGCCTTGTGCAGACCGTGGCAGCTCGACCGGACGAGGCATTCGCAGCCCAGAACCTGTTGTCGGGGGTGGAGTGGGGTTTGGTGCCGTGTGGGGGTGGTGTTGGTGTGGGGGGTGGGTTGTTGGGTGAGTTGTTGGTGTCGGGGGTGGGGGATGGGTTGGGTGTGGCGGTGGTGTGT